>JBDTCO010000246.1:0-39054 GCA_039923495.1 Polyangia bacterium | reverse complement strand
CGGGCGCTCGCCAGCTTGAGCTCCGCGAGCACCGTGTCGCCGTCCATTTCGGGTATGAGCACGTCGAGGAGGACGAGATCGGGGCGCTCGCTCGCGGCGAGCGCGAGGGCCTGCGTGCCCGAGCTCGCCTCGATGCAGGTGTAACCAGACGGCTCGAAGTGCGCGCGCAGGAGCGCGCGGTTGTACGCCTCGTCGTCCACGAGCAGGACCTTCGCGCTCGCCGAGGCTCGCTCTGTCTGCATTGCGCTCAAGGCTTTACAGGCTAGCATCGGTCGCCGCGCGTGTCTCGGGCGCGCTAGGATGCCGCGCATGTTCGGCGTGACGTTCCTCGGCCACCAGGGGTGGATGTTCCGGACGAAGAGGGCCTCCATCCTCGTTGACCCGCTCCTGTGCGACGCCTTCGGCCACGCGCACGCGCTCGGGTACGACGTGTTCCCTCCGCGCGTCATCGACCTCGGCAAGTTCCCCGCGCTCGACGCCGTGGTGCTCACGCACGAGCACGACGATCACTTCGATCTTCCCACGCTCGCGCTGCTCGATCGCAAGATCCCCATCTACCTGTCGTCGCGCTCGTCGATCGCGGCGCGCGAGATCCTGCGTCGCATGGGGTTTGCCGTGCATCCGCTGTCGCCCGGTCGCCCGCTCGCGTGGAAGGATCTGCAGCTGCTCCCGTTCGCGGGCGACCACGTCTCCGTGAACTGCGGTGACGAGTGGGACACGCTGCCGTACATCGTCAAGCAGAAGGGCGGCTCGGGGAGCTTCTTCTCGCTCGTCGACATCAGCATCACGCCCGCGCACATCGAGTGGGCGAAGACGCAGCTCGAGTCGCCGGGCATCGTGGCCTGGACGAACAACGCGCTCGACTGGTCGCACATGGCGGACTGGCTCGGCACCCGCGACGAGGCCACGCAGGACTGCTTCGTGAAGCTCGGCATGGGCCACAAGCTCATCGAGACCGTGTGGGGCAAGCCGGCGGCGACGATGTTCTGCGCCGGCGGCTTCTCGTTCACGGGCGACCGCGCGTGGCTCAACCAGCGCGTGTTCTGCGTCGATGTGGACGCCATCTGCGCTGCGATGATGAACATGTACAAGGGCGAGGTCTTCCTCTCGACGCTGCCCGGTCAGACGTTCTGGATGCAGGGCAACCGCGTCCACGAGGCCGAGGACGAGACGTCGTTTTTGCGCATCAAGCCGCCCGCCGAGTGGCCGTCGCGGCACCGCGACGACGGGGTGGCAACGAGCGACTTCGAGCCCGCGACCGGAGCTCGTGGGTTCGACGACGTGCCGCAGCTCGAGGCCCACCTGCAGGAGCTCGCGGATGCGCTCGTCGCGGGGGCTGTGTTCCGCGGGCTGCACTCCCTGCGCGACGACGAGCTCGACGAGCGCGCTGGCACCTTCGCGTTCCTGCTCCGTCGCGATGGCGCGCCCGCGCTCGCCTACGAGTACGTGCCGACGGCGTGCGCGTTCCGTCGCACCGACGCCGACGTGCGCACGACGCACCTCGCCGGGCTCGAGTGCTGGGCATCCGACCTCGACGCCGTCATCGCCGGTGAGCTCGGCCCGATCGCGCTCACGTACGGTCGTTCGCGGCTGTGGAACGCGCTCCCCACGCGCTTCCACTTCGACGTGTTCTCCGACCTGTACCGCGTGAGCCACCCGCTGCGCCGCCCGGCCGCGACCCTGCGCGTCTACGAGAAGCTCCTCGCGCGCGCCCACGGGATCGAGCCGCGGATCTCGTTCAACGAACCTTGATCACGCGCTGTGCCGGGCTTCACCATCGGGGCTCGGTGGTCGGCGCCGGGAGGATCCACGGCTTGGGGAGAAGTCCGTCGTGCAGGCGGACGAGGTCGACCGTCGGGTCGACGATCGGTGCATGGCGACGGCCGTTCCAGGTGACCGCGGTGTGCGCGTACACGCGCACGGGACCGCGGCCGCGACGCACGAAGTCGTCGGCGACGAGGTGCGCGAAGGCGAGGATGAGGTCGGGCTGCGTGGACGCCTGGTAGCGCTGCGTGGGCGTCAGGTACTCCGACGGCGAGATGTCGAAGCGGTGGTCGTGCGCGTCCACCACCTCGAGCTCGAGATCGCCGACCTTGTCGATCAGCATCACGCGCCACGACCAGCGGAAGCCCTCCTCGGTCCACAGCGTGTTGCCGGGGTACGCGAGGTGCCGCAGCGGCACGACGAGCTGGACGATGGCGTACACGCCCACGACCCAGAGCCATCCACCAAGGGGGCGCGTGGCGACGGTGCCGCGCGGCTCTGCTCTGTGCGGCGCCCACCTCCGGGGCCAGGCAGGCGCGAAGAACAGCGTCGCGGCGGCGCTCATGATCCACGGGAACATCCCGATGGGGAACAGCGCGCTCGTCATCAGGTGGAACGCGACGACGACGGCGTAGGCCCACGGACGCGAGCGGCTCCACAGGAGTAGCGGCACGATCGAGAGGTCGAAGAGCAGCCCGCACCAGCTGAACGCGAGCGCGAGCCAGTGAGCGCGCGCGATGTGCGAGAGCAGCGGCAGGTGTCCGTCTCCGACGAGCCAGATGTGCAGCGGCTCGCCCCGAAGGAGCCAGTCGGGCCCGAGCTTCGCGAGCCCGCCGAACACGTACACGACCGCGACCTGGAAGCGCAGCAGCCACAGCGCCCATGCGTGCACGGAGGCGCGCCGGTCCTCGGGCCGCAGTCGTACGCGCAGCGAGTACTCGCGGTCGAGCGGCAAAAAGCACATCAGCAGCGCGAGCAGCGACACGAGGTAGTAGTGGTTGAGGTAGTTCGTGACGTCGCAGAGGTGCGCGTACGAAAACAGCGTCGCGAACACGATGATCGCGGGGCGATACAGGAAGCCGACCGCGACGAGCACCGCGCACGCTGCGCACACGACGTAGACCGCGTACATCCCGTCGCCGGGCAGCGGTCGGATGAACGAGACGTACGAGAAGAAGAAGCGCGGCGTCAGCCACTCGGTCGCGACCCAGCCGCGCGCGAGGAAGCGCACGCTCGCCACGGTCATCAGCACCCCGAACAGGATGCGGAAGACCGCGAGCGACGCGAGGTCGACGGGCCTGTCGAGCGCGCGCTTCAGCTCCCCGACGACCACGACAGCGTCCCCAGGATCTGGCGGAACCCGGCGGTGAAGATGCCGTTCGGCAACCGGTCCGAGATGTAGACGTTGTCGACGGCGTTCTTCACCGAGAGCGCGACGCCGATGCCCGTCCTCGCGTTGTGATAGCGCGCGGCGAGGTCGAGCGTCGTGTACGCGGGGATGCGGCCCGTGAGCCCGTAGCCCGCGGGCGCGATCGTGTTCTGCTCGTCGCTGTATTGCGAGCCGATGTACGAGAAGGCGACCTGCGCACCGACGCCGATGCGGTGCGAGACATCGAGCACGGCGACCGCGGTCTGCGCGGGCGAGTAGGGGATCGTCTTGCCGTTCGTGCTGAGGCCCGAGACGCTGCCGCCGACGAAGCGCGAGTGCACGAACGTGTAGTGGCCGGACACATCGACATCGACGGGCAGGTGGAACCACTTGCCGAAGCGCGCCTGGGCCGTGGCCTCGGCGCCGAAGTGCTGCGTCTTGCCGCCGTCGATGAACTCGGAGCTCGTGCCGGTCGTGAGCGGGTTGTTGGAGACGAGCTGGTTGTCGAAATTGATGAGGAACAGGTCGGCCTCGGCCGACAGCACGTTGCGCAGCCGACCGCGCACCCCTATCTCCCAGTCGACGCTGCGCTCGGCGTGGAGGTTGGCGTCCTTGCCCTCGGGCGTGATGGCCTGACCGACGCGCGGCGCGGAGTAGCCGCGGTACAGGCTCGTGAACGCGTTGAACCACGTACGTCCCGCGACGACCGAGACGCCGGGCATCGGGCCGTTCGCGCTGCTCGTGCCGACGAGGTTCACGTCCTGCACGGAGCCGTCGTCGTTCTGCAGCCGGTGCGTGGTCTTCTGCGAGCGCGAGTACTCGATGCGGAACGCGGGCGTGACGAGCAGCCAGTCGGTGAGCGCGATCTGATCTTCGACGAACGCCCCCAGCCCGAAGATGTTCGTGGTGTCATCGGTGAGCAGGTTCCCGCTCTGCGACGTGGGCTGCTGTCCTTCGCTCAGCTTGCGACGCGCGTTGTCGGACGTGAAGCGCGCACCGACGGTGATCTTGTGCTTCACGAAGCCCGTCGAGAAGCGCTGCTCGAGCTGCGTGCTCGCACCGACCACGTCGTACACGCGGCTGCGCAGGCTGGTCGAGTTGAGGAAGTAGAGGTCGGTGTAGGAGCGCTGGTAGTCGACGCCCGGCTGCGCGAAGCGCGCGATGTCCTGGATCCGGAAGCCGAGGTTCATCTGGTACGCGTAGAGGATCGATCGCAGCGTGGTGCCGTGGCCGAAGCGCTTCTCGTGCGTGAGCGCCACCTCGTAGCGTTGCGTGCTCTGGTAGTCGTCGGGCGCCACCGTGTTCTGCCGCGGGTTCTGCGCGTACTGCGTGTCGGTGAGCCCGGTGTACGTGCTGTCCACGTGATCCCAGTGGAAGCCGACCTTGATGCCGAGCTCCGACGAGGCCGACAGCGGGATGTGCACCTTGCCCATCGCGTCGGCCGCCTGGAAGTGCATCTGACGGAAGCCATCGCCGCGCTTGTAGTAGGCCTCCGCGACGTAGCCGATGCCGTTCTTCGTCGTGTTCGAGAAGCGCGACATCGTCTCGAAGTAGTGCTGCGTACCTCCGGCGACGGCGTTGTAGTAAGTCGGCGTCGGCGTCGGATCCCAGGTGTGGATCTGGATCACGGCACCGACGGTCTGTGGGCCGTAGCGCAGCACGTCCGAGCCCTTCACCACGTCCATGCTGCGGATGCGCTCGACGGAGGTCGTGTAGTACAGCTCGGGCTCGCCGTACGGGCTCACGACGAGGGGGACGCCGTCCTCCTCGACGAGCACGAGCCGGCTGCGCGTGGGGCTCAGGCCGCGCACGCCGAGGTTCAGCCGGAAGCCGGTCTGATCTTCCTGGCGCACCTGCAGCCCCGGCACGCGACGCAGCATGTCGCCCGCGTTGTCGGGCTGCGCGCGCTTGATGTCCTCCTCGGTGATGAGGGTGCTCGAGCCCGACGCCTTCTTGAGCGTGTCGGCCTTGTCCGCGCGCACCTTCGACGCGTAGACCCGGTCCGCTGGCTTGGGAGGCGCGGCGTCGTCCGCGCGAACGTTCGTGACGAGAGAACCGAGCGAGGCGACGACGAATAGGGCGTTTTGCCTAATCCCCATCGCCATCAAGAATTAGCGGGTTCGAGCCGATCGCGTGGACCAGATCCGAGTACCAGAGGAGCTTCCACGTCTTGCACGCGGCGTATGCGTCCTGCACGGGCTGTGCGGCGGACGTCAGCGCGGTGGCGAACGGTGCAGGGATCGCCGCGACCTTCGCGATGCACGCGTCCTGGTAGCTGTTGGCGTCGGCGAGGATGTTCGTGCTGGTGACATAGGCCGAGAACCCCGGTGCGTTCCACATCGCCTTGACGCTCGCGAGCGAGGCGTTCATGTCCGCGACCGCGCTGTCGCTGGACGATGTCGGGTCGAGGCTCGGGTCCGGGGTGCCGCTGCTGCCCGCTTTGCGACCGAGCGGAGTCGCCAGGCGAGCGCCGACGACGACCTCGAGCGCGGAGACGGTGCCGCCCACGTACAGCGTGACCGCGTCCTTCTGGATCGGATAGCGCGCAGAGCCGTGGCCCGACGTCTTCACATCGGTAGCGTACGTCGTCCACGCGCTCGCCAGCGTGTGCGCGAGCGACTGGAGCTCCTGCGCCATGAGCACGACGAGCGCGCGGCGACGAGACGGCGCGCCATCGCCGGTGAGCGACTGGAGGGCCGTGTCGTTGCCCGCCGTCGAGAACAGCAGGTGCTCGAGCCCGAGGAAGCCCTTCTTCTTGTTGCCGAGCGCAGCGACATAGCCGGCGTCGAGCGCATCGGTGCCGGTCACGACCGCGTCGATCCCGTCGCCATCGGCGGGCGACGCGTCGATGGTCTCGGGCAGCAGCTCATCGGCCGCGGGCCCGAAGCTGGTCACCGAGTCGATCTTCCGCCAGCTGGCGCGGACGGTCCGCCACGCGGTCTGCGCCGCCGCGAGGTTCGCGGCGCTCGGCGTGGTCGAAAGCGTCGTCAGCGCGGGCACGAGCGCGTCGGCGTCCGTCGTGAACAGCGTGATCCCCGGCACGGCCACGGTGTCCGTCAGCGTCGTGAGGAGCGGCGTGTAGTCGACGCCGTTGGTGCCCGTGCTGTTGTCACAGGCGGGAGCGAGAGCGAGGAGGGCGAGGAGCGCGAGGCGGTTCATTGAGTTGTCCTCTGAAGCTAGAGCGAGTTCAGAAACGAGATGAGGTCGGCGCGATCGTTCGCCGACGCCGACGAGAAGCGGTGCTTCGCGGCAGCCGCTTCGCCGTCGTGCCAGAGGATCGCTTCCTCGAGCCCGCGCGCGCGGCCGTCGTGCAGGAGCTGCTGGTGGCCGTTCACCTTCTCCAGAAGGCCGATGCCCCACAGCGGCGTCGTGCGCCACTCGGTGCCGCTCGCCATGTAGTCGTCGCGGCCGTCCGCGAGGCCCGGACCGAGGTCGTGAAGCAACAGATCGGTGTACGGGTGGATCGTCTGGTTCGAGACAGCGTCGAGCGCGACCGTGCCGGTGTGCAAGGTCGGCGTGTGGCAGCTCGCGCAGCCCATCTCGGTGAAGAGGTGCTCGCCCGAGAGCGCGCGCGCGTCCTTGACGTCGCGACGCGCCGGGACCGCGAGCGTCTGCATGTAAAGGACGAGCGCATCGAAGTGATCGTCGGCGATGTCGGGCTGTCCACCGCGCGGCGCCGCGTTGCACTCCGTCATGGCAGCGGAGCACGGCTCGTCCGGCACGAGCGTCGAGGTGATGCCCATGTCGCCTTGCAGCGCGCCTGCCGTCTGCTGCGCGACGCTCGGCTGGTTCGCCTTCCACCCGAAGCGACCGAGCGTGGCGGCGTGGTCGACGAGGTTCCACACGTAGTTCGCCTTGCCGACGACGCCGTCTGGATCGTTGCTGCGGATGTTCGCGAGGATCTCGGCCTCGGGCACGGCCTCGAGCAGGCCGAGGCCGAAGACCGCGTTACCCATGCGCACCGACGTGTGCAGCGCGGTCGCGGGCGTGCCGTAGTTCCACAGCGCCATCGCGAGCGACGGCACCTCGAGCGAGTACGGCGTGCCGTCGTCGTAGGTGCCCGGCTGCTCGACGTATGTCAGCTGCGGGGTCGCATCGCCGGGCACCTTGAGGATCCCGAACGGTCGGATCTGCGTCTCGTAGGTGGCGTCGCCGAGCGGTCCACCGTGCGGATCGACACCGTCGACGCTGACGCGCACGAGGAGGCCGAGGAACTGTCCGGCGTCGGTGAGCGGCGCCGAGCGACCGTCGTGCGAGTGACAGGCGGAGCAGGAGCGCTGGTTGAAGATCGGACCGAGGCCATCCATGTCGGAGGTCGTCGCCGGCGCCTGCACCCAGTTCTGGTTGAAGATGGCGTGGCCCAGGTTGAAGCTATCGAGCTCGGCGCTGGTGAGGTTCGGTGCGGCCTGCGCGTAGGCGAGCGAGGTGCTGTCGTTCGTCGTCGTCGCGCCGCCCGAGAGCGGATCGCCAGGCTGAGGCGAGGCGCACCCCGCGACGCAGACGGCGAGTAGGGCGGCGCGACGCATGGACCTAGTTCGCGTCCGGGATGACGATGGAGAGGCCGAGGCTGGACGCCGCGGTGGCGAGCTGGTCACCCTGCGCGCGGAGCGACGTCACGACCGCCTTGATGGACGTACGACCGACGGCGTCGTCGGCGCCGACGATGGAGGCCTCGAACGGAGCCGGGATCGCCTTCATCAGATCGATCGAGCGCTGGAGGGTTGCGACGAGCTTGTCGTTGGCGGCGCTGTCAGCGGCAGCGACGAGCGTGGAGATGCCGGGTCCCGTCGTGTTCGTCCCGTAGTGCCCCTGGTACATGTCGAGGATGCCCTGCGCATCGCGCGTGTAGTCGGTGAGCGTCTCGCTCGAGAAGCAGTCGTGCTGATCGCGGCGCGACTTCGACTGGTACGGTGCGTCGAGGCGCTGACCGGCGAGCTCACCCTTGCTCATCTTGCCGAGGCCCGTGAGGATGAGGCCGAGCGAAGCCTTGCCGCCCGACGTGAACGTGGTGCGGTACGTCGCCCCGGGCGCCCACGCGTCGCGGACGGCCGTGAGGTGCTGGATGACGCCATCGACCGCGGTGCGTAGGTACTGCGAGCGACGATCGACGTTGGGACGCGGACCACCGGGCTGGTAGTCGGTCGCGGGACGCGTGCCCGGGCCGACCGCGGCGAGTGCCTGGCCCCAGAGCAGGAACTCGATGGCGTGGTAGCCGTCCGAGATGTTGCTGTCGCTGAGCTTCCCGTTCAGCGCATCCATGCCCGCGACATCGATCGTCGGGAGCTCGGACGGGTTATTGATGATGCCCGACGTGTCGTCGATGACCCCGTCCGTGGTCGTGTAGTCGAGGTACGCCTCGTCGAGCGGCCACGAGTTGACCGCGGCCTCGTGGTTCGGCGGATCGAGGTCGATCGGGCCGTCGTAGAAGCGCGCACCCTCGACGAGCATGTAGTGCGCGCGCGAGGCGAGCCACGCCGTGCGCGCCACGGCGAGGTTGGCCTCGGTGGGCGCGGCGAGGAACGTCTCGACGGTGGCCTTGAATGCCACCTCGTCGGTAACGGTGTCCGAGTAGGCGGCGAACAGGTTGGTCGCGTAATTGTCGAGCACGGTCTGCGTCGCCGACGAGCTCGGGCCACTGCCACCGCCGCAGCCGGCGAGGCCGATGGTGAACATCGAGGTGAGGCAGCGGGTACGAAGGTTCATGTTCACGAGTCCCTTTCGACAGCGTCGGATCTCCGGGCGCTGGGGCGTCGGGCCTCTCCTGGGTAAATGAACTTGATAACTGTTTTCAATTTCAACTGAGCAGTAGGTAGCACTCCGGCTCGCGCGGCGTCAAGGACTGGCGCGTCTGGCTGCTCGTTGTCCCGAGGTGAGCACCGACACGCGCACCAACGTCGGCACGCTCGAGCGCACGCAGGCCAGGCGCCATAGCCGTCGGAGGCGGCCTCGACTGGACGCAGGCTGACAGTTGACACTCTCGAAGCCGCTCCGTTATTGTACAGCGCGCGGCGGGGCCGCGAGGAGGCCCAGGCCTGATGGCAGCTATTCGCTTCGCGTGGTCGAGCTACAAACATCGTGGGCTGGGCCTGCTGCTCGTCGTTCTACCAATCACGCTGTTGTTCGTTCTCGTGACCATGTTCGTGTCGCTGGAAGTGGTCCTGAAGGCACAGGAAGCGCCGGGGGTCGACGAGCGGCTGTTTCGCATGTCGCCTAACGGCCCGCCGCTCCTGCGAGCCGCGGACCTCCAAAAACTGTCTGCAATCCCGGGCGTCGAGAACGTGGCAGCAAAGGCGCGTCTGTCTTGCGCATCGAACGACGCCAACCCGACAAAGATCGTGTGTGCCGGAACAGACACCGCGTTCATACACATGTCGGCGAAGGGGCAGTACGTGCCGCCGGATGTCCTCGCGCAGTGGGCCAAGCAGCGAAACGGCGTGATCGTCGGAGGAGACCTCGCCGCGAAGTACAACTGGCAGGTCGGCCAACCGCTCGGGCTCGTAATCAACAAGAAGCCGAACACCGACTTCGTCGTCTCTTACGTGACATCGAAGGGCAGCCACCAGAGCGAGCTGTGGTTCCATACGGACGGAGCCGACGCCGTGCGAGGCGCCGATGCTGGGAGCTATGACTCGGCATGGGTCGAGACCAGGACCGCCGCCGACCGCGACGCCGTCATCAAGCAGGTCGAGACGCAGTTCGAGGGCGCCAGCTCGATCATGACGATCATCCGGGCCGAGGACATCAAGTCGCTGCTTCTAGGCGCCTCGAAGCTCATCATCGCGCTCCTGCGCGGGACGGGAATCCTGTCGCTCGGCATCGTCGTCTTCACCATCCTGGCGATGCTCACCATCTCGACGGAGGCCCGCCGCGTGGAGCTCGCGACGCTGCGCGCCATCGGCTTCCGGCGCTCCACGATCCTCGCCACCGTCATCCTCGAGGCGGTGCTCATCGTGCTCCCGGGGGCGCTGCTCGGCGCGTTCGCGACGTTCTTCTACTTCTCCAATCACCCGTTCCAGATGTCCGACATCGGTCGCTTCGCGTTCAAGCCCGGGTTGCTCGACGTCGGTGTTGCGGTCGCACTCGGTGTCGCCGCCGCCGCGCTCATCGGTGCCATCCCGGGCCGACGGGCAGCGCAGGTCGACATCCTCCAGACCATCCGGGGTGGCTGATGTCTCCACTGCAGAGATACATCGTTCGTAACCTCATGCGTCGTCCGTTCCTGAGCGCGCTCGTGCTCGGCATGGTCACGCTGACCAGCATCACCATCATCTGGCTCGCGACCATCGGCTACAGCCTGCGTACGGCGCTCATCCAGAAGTCGTTGCCGGACCGCGTCTTCGTCACGTCCGAGGGTGCGACGGAGGACATTGAGAGCCAAATCCCCGCGAACATCCTCTCGAGCATGATCCTCGTGCCCGGCGCGCATGCCTGGACCGAGAGCCTGAACTTCCTGCTGCGCAGCGGCGCATCCGGCCCCGAGGTGATATCGGCGCGCGGGCTCGGCGCCGATGGCTTCGCCGCCCGCGGTACCGTCATGGTCGAGGGCGCGCTGCCCAACATGAACGAGCGCGAGCTCATCGTCGGCGAGACCGTGCGCGCGCGTTATCCGGAGTACACCGTCGGCTCCATGGTGCGCTTCGGCGCCAACCAGTGGCGCGTGGTCGGCATCTTCAAGACCGGCTCGTTCGAGGACAGCGAGATCTGGACGACGCGCGAGGCGCTCGCGCGCGAGTTTCACTCGCCCGACAACATCAACCTCGTCGTCATCGATCTGCCGGATGCCGCAGCGGTCACGCAGCAGCGTCAGAATATCAAGAGCATGCCGAACGCGAAGCTCCAGGTCGCGTCCGACCCCGAGCGCAAGGAAGCGGACTACAAACACTTCGGCGCGCTCTACACCGTGCTCGGGATGGTCGTCGCGCTCGTGTTCGCCGGTACCGTGCTCTCGGTGATGATGGCCCTGTCGCTCGTCTTCTCTCGGCGCACGGCCGAGCTCTCGGCGCTCCGCGCGCTCGGCTTCAAGAATGGGGCGATCGGGCGCCTCGTGCTCTTCGAGTCGAACGTCTTCGCGCTGCTCGGTGCAACCATCTCGGTCGTCGTCTCCGTGCTGGTGCTCTACAACCGCACGACGTACTCGGGGTCGTTTGCGTTCAAGATGCTGCTGCGCCCCGAGGTCTTCGTGGCGTCCATCGCCACCATGGTGATCGCGTGCTCGCTCGGCGCCATCATCCCTTTGCGCCGTGTCCTCGCGCTCGACATCACCGAGGGGCTCCGCGAAGAGTAGTCCCCGAGTTTTTTCAACGCACGGAAGAGAGAAAGTGCCCATGACCCCCGACGTCGACCAGACCGTACGCGACATTCTCGAGAAGCTCCGGCTGCTCGACCCCAACGGCAAGCTCACCATGGTCGACTCGCTGTCGGTCATCGACGTGGTGCAGGCGCTCGAGACCGCACTCAAGGTCAAAATTCCGTCGAGCATCCTCGAGATGGATTACTTCAAGTCAATTGAGTCGCTGCAGGCCTTCGCGCGCGACCTCGCGTCCGGCGAGTACTGATCCACCGGTCGACGGTGTCGTTCGAGCACAAGCGAGGGCGTCTCCACGCCGAAGCGGTCGAGGTCGACGCGCTCGCTGAGCTGTTCGGCAGCCCGCTCTACGTCTACAGCGCGGCCGCGCTGCGAGCCTCCTATGCTGCGCTCGCCGGCGCCTTCCCTGCGTCGACGCGGATCCTCTATTCGCTGAAGGCCAACTCCAACTGGCACGTCGCCGCCGTGCTGCGCGAGTGCGGCGCCGGCGCGGAGCTCGCGTCCATCGGCGAGCTCGGCCTCGCGCAGCGCGCCGGCGTGACGCCATCCCACATGGTCTTCGCGGGGCCCGCCAAGCGCGATCACGAGCTGCGCGCGTGGATGCTCGCCGACGGCGGGCTGCTCAACCTCGAGAGCCTGCACGAGGCACAGCGTGCGAGCCGCATCGCGACCGAGCTCGGACGCACCGTCGATGTCGCGCTGCGCGTGAACCCGCGAGAGCGGAACGTCGATGCGAAGATGGCCATGGGCGGCAAGCCGCTGCCGTTCGGCATCGACGAGGATCAGTTGCCGCAGGTGGCATCCGCCGTCGATGCGCTGCCCGGGCTGAAGCTCCGCGGCATCCACGTGTACTCGGGGAGCCAGGTGCTCGACGCTGCGGCGGCCGCCTCCACGATGTCGACCGCGATCGACTTCGTCGACCTCTACCGCGAGGTGGTCGGGCGCCCCTGCGAGGTCATCGACGTGGGGCTCGGGCTCGGCGTGCCCACGTTCCCCGACGAGGCGGCGCTCGACCTCGACGCGTTGCGAACGCACATGACTCGCGTGCTCGCGCGATTGCCCGCCTCGTGCCAGCTGCATATCGAGGCCGGCCGCTTCCTCGTGGCGAGCGCGGGCATCTATGTGAGCACGGTCGTCGACGTGAAGGAGTCGCATGGGTCCCGGTTCGTCGTCACCGACGGTGGGATGCATCATCACTCGGCAGCGGCCGGCGGCTTCGGCAACGTGTTTCGCAGGCAATACCGCGTCGTCCCGACGGTCGACGCCGCACCCGATGCGCGTCCGAGCATCGTCGTCGGACCGCTTTGCACGCCCATGGATCGCTTCGGTAGCTACGCGCTGCCGCTGCTCGAGCCGGGCGCGCGCATCGCCACTCTCGTGAGCGGCGCCTACGGCTACTCGTGCGGGCATCTCCTGTTCCTCAGCCATGCGACGCCAGCCGAGGTGCTCGTCGACGGATCGGACGTGAGGCTGATTCGCGAGCCCGCGACGACCGCGGGCCTCTTCACGCCCGCCAGCTGAGTCAGGTCGTGATCGGGTAGAGGCCCGCGACCTCTCTCGTCAGGCTCGCGCGATCGAACTTGCCGTTCGGGTTGCGCGGGAGCTCGGTGCGCCACTCGATGGCGGACGGCACCATGTAGCCGGGCAGCACGTCGCGCAGGGCGCGGAGCAGCTCGTCGGAGGTCACGTCCTTGCCCGGGGGAGGCGAAGCGACGAGGACGATCGCGTGACCGAGCCGGGCGTGAGGCACGCCGACGGCCACGGCGTCGGCGACGAGGCCGGTACCGTACGCGACCTCCTCGACCTCCGTGGGACTCACGCGGTAGCCGGACGTCTTCAGCATCTCGTCGCGACGCCCGACGAAGTAGAGGAAGCCCTCGGCATCACGCCGCACGGTATCGCCCGACCACACGGCGAGCTCCTGCAGCACGAGGCCCGACTGACGCGCCAAGATGGGCTTGTAGCGCTCGGCCGTCTTCGCGGGGTCGTTCCAGTAGCCCATCCCGACGAGCGAGCCGCGGTGGACGAGCTCGCCGGGCTCCTCCGCGTCGCACTCGGTCCCGTCCGGCCGCAGCACGAGGATCTCCGCGCCCGGGATGGCCTTGCCGATCGAGTCGGGGCGTCGATCGAGCTCTGCCGGCGGCAAGAAGGTGGAGCGGAAGGCCTCGGTGAGGCCGTACATGAGGAAGATCTTCGCGCCGGGCGCACGGGCGCGCAGCTTGTCGCTCATCGCGCGCGGCACGGCGCCGCCGGAGTTGGTGAGATAGCGCAGGTGTGCGGTGGAACCGGCCGGCCAGTCGAGGTCGGCGAGCTGCGCCCACAGCGGAGGCACGCCGGCGAGTCCGGTGATCTGTCCGGCTTCGAGCGCGCGGAGCACGTCACGCGGGACGAGGTAGTCGAGCAGCGAGACGGACGCACCCACGGAGAACGCCGTGCTCAGCTGGCTGAATCCATAGTCGAAGCTGAACGGAAGCACCGCGAGGAGGCGATCGCCCGGCTCGTTGGCGAGGTAGCTCGCGACGCTCTTTGCGCCCGTGACCATGTTGCGATGCGAGAGCACCACGCCCTTCGGCTTGCCGGTGCTGCCCGACGTGTAGAGGATCGAGACCATGTCCGTGTCGATCGTACGGTGTGGCGTGCGACCTCCCGCGTCGGGCAGGCTCGCGTAGGCGACGACGCGCGCGTCGCCGGTCCCATCGGCATCGTCGACGAGCACGATGGAGCGGATGGCGGGCGACGTCGAGAGCTCGTCCTTCAACGTCGCGAGGCGAGCGCGGGTGGTGACCAGAATACTCACGTCGCAGTCGCGCAGGATGTGGCCCACCTGCGCGGGACGCAGCACGTGGTTGATCGGGACGAACACGCCGCCGGCCCGCGGGGCCGCGAACATCGCGACGACGGCCTCGAGCTGCTTCGGAAGGTAGACACCCACGCGGTCGGCGCGCTGGAGCCCGAGGCCGAGGAAGCCCGCAGCGACGCGCTCGATGCCCGCGCCGAGCTCCGCGTACGTCGTCGTGTGGCCGCCGTGGTGCACCGCGACCGCGTCGGGGCGCGTCTGTGCGGTCTGGAGGGGGAGCTCGAAGAGAAGGGTCGGCATGTGTCGAACGAGGCTCCGGCGGATCGAGCAGGGAGAGGTCAAATATCGTGGTCGAGGCGCGCGACGTAGTGGACGTGCGGATAAGCCGTCGCACCGAGTCTCTTCTTCTGCACGTCGTTCGTGAAGCCGAGGTGCAGGAAGGTCGAGCCGCGCTCCACCTCGCGCGCGACTGCCGAGGCCAGTAAGGCCATGTAGACCTTCCACTCGAGGTCGATGCGGTGACCCGCGTAGGCAAGGCGCACGGTAGTGCCCGCGCGGTGATAGAGCACGACACCAACGAGCTCGTCGCCGAGGTAACACGCATCGAGGGAGAGGTCTTCGGGGAGCATGTAACGCTGCATGGCGTCGAAGAGGGTCTCGTCGGTGGAGATGAAGCCCGCGTTCTTGCGGTCCCAGAGTGCGGTGACGAGCGGCCAGGCGCGCGCGAGCGTCTCGGGGCGCGCGATGTCCTCCACCACGATGCGCGCGCCCGCTTCTGACGCGCGACGCAGGTCGCGGCGAAATGCGCGCCGCTCGGTCCGTTCCTGGCGCGCCAGGAACTCGTCGAACGTTTGCGGTCGGTCGAGCCTCACCGCAAAGTCGTCGAGCACTGTGCCCCCGCGAAAGCCGAGCTCTTCCGCCGTCCGCGCGAGCGCGGTGTCGCCCACCGGGCAGTACGAGATGACCGCGCGACCGAAGTCGCGCGCTCGCGCGTACTCGACCAGCTCGCGTAGAAGGAAGGCAACGACCGGCTCGCGCTCGCGCTCGTCCGTGACCCAGAAGCTGCGCGCGAGCCGCGTACCGAAGACGCCGGAAAAGGAGATGGTGAACAGGCGCTCTCCGTTCGGCCGCACCATGACGATCGCGACGCCGATCCCGGCGAGCTCGTCCCCGTTCCACGCCGATGCGACGAGCTGCTCGTTCGAGAACGCGCTCGCGTACGAGAGGAGATAGCCGCGGTTCTGGCGCATCACGTCGGACGCGTCACCGACCAGGCGACTCCACTGCTCCGGCTGCAGGGCGGCGACCGATGGAGACACGCGATCGATCTCGACACGGAGCGCAGGGCGGGCGCCGCTCTCGCGCGTGGTGACGGTCATCGACGCGTCAGCGGCAAGACGTAGCTGACGTGCGGCAACGCATCGGCCCCGAGGCGCGTCTTCTGGTAGTCATTGCCGAAGCCGAGATGCACCGCGGTCGTTCCGCGCGAGATCGCGCGCTCGATGGCCGTGGCGATGATCGCCGTATAGACCTGCCACTCAAGCTCCGGGCGATGGCAAATGTATCCGGCGTGCATCTCGGTGCCCGCGATGTGCATGATGAGCGCCCCCGCGAATTCGTCGCCGGAGTAGCACGCCTCCACGCGCAGGTCGGCGGGTTTCAACCAGCGCTGGAATGCGTCGAACAGGGACGTCCCGCCCAGGCGATAGTCGTTGCCCTTCCGCATCGAGAGCGCGACGTGAAGAGGCCATGAGCGCTCCAGTGTTTCGGGACGTGCGACGGTCTCTTCGATCATGTGCGCGCCGGCTTTGGCGGCGCGTCGCAGATCGCGTCGGAAGTCGCCACGTCTCGTTTGCGAGAGGCGGTTCAGGTATGCCTCGAACGAGGTGGGCTCCGCGAGCTGGATGATGAACGCATCGGGTGCGGCCAGGGTACGGAACGCGAGGGCCTCGGCTACGTTCGCAACGACACGATCCGAGGTCGGGCAATGCGACAGTGCAACAAACGACGCCCCCACGGAGCGTGCGTGCTCGACGAAGGCCTCGATCAGCTCGCGCGTCACCCGCGACGCCTCGGCCGGATCGGCGTAAAAGAATTTTGGGGCACCCTCGCGGCGAAAGAGGCCCGGGAACCAGACCTTGAGCAAGGTGGAGCCGTCGGGGCGCAAGCACAGAAAGGCCGTGGCGATGCCCTCGAGCGCGTCTCCCTCCCACACGGACGCGATGTATTGCTCGTTCTCGAAGCTCTCGGCGAACGAGAGCAACATTCCGCGATTCTGGCGATGCTCGTCCGGCGTGGCACCGGCGAGTCGTTCGAGCTGCGCGATCTCGAGCGCCGGAACATCGGGCGCCACGCGCTCGACGCGGACGCGCCGCCCGGTGGTACCGGAACGCGGTGTCGCTTCGTTCGATACACTCATCGCATCACCCTACAAGATCTCGATGCCAGCCGGCTTTGCGCCGGGCGGTGCTCCCGTATCGATCGGCGCTCGGGCGCTCGGGAACAGCTTGCCGAGCACGAGGACGAGGAGCGTGCCGGTAACAGATATGCCCAGGGACACACCGACCCAGTGGTACCAGCTCAGCGAGTAGGACGGGTCCGTGCAATGCGCGCCCGTGAACAAGCTGCGCAGGAAGCAATCGATGCGATTCCCGCTGACGGCCTTGCCGAGCGCGCCGTAGCCGAACCAGGACGACGTGACGTTAAGGCTTCCGACGGCTAGCGTGAAGATGGTTGTCGGAAGAAGGATCCACCGCGCCAGCGGCCAGAAGCGCCTGTATACGCTCTCCATCCAGAGCCCGACCAAGAGCATCGGAAACAGCCCGACCGGTGCGAGGCCGATGAGGATGTCCATGAAGTGCTTCTGTGGACTCAGCACGCCATAGAGGTACGCGTGGTGAGCGACGAAGATAGCCGTGCTGGCCAAGATCACGAGGATGAACGAGGCGCGACCGCGGAAGCGTCGCGTGACCTCGAGGATCGCGACGCGACGATAGAAGTTGAGCGCGTTGACGTTGTGGCGACGGTAGAAGTCGAAGATCGTGGGCCCGAGGAACGGTGCATCGTTGGCATCGGGCACGGGGTGCCCCGCGAGGTTCGTAAGTGCCGCGCTGATGTCGAACGACACGGCGACGCGGAGCCAGAAGCCGGCGATGAAGGAGTTGAGCGTGACGAAGATCTTCCACGGCGTGATGAGCTCGTCGAAGTGCATGGGGTCGGGAAGCACGATGTGCTGCAGCTTGACCAGCAGCGCGAGCAGGAGAAGCTTGATGCCAGCCCAGTAGAAGAGGCGGGCCGCCGAGCGATCCGTCTTCGCTCGAGGATCCTGACGGTGGTAGGAATGGTAGGGCACCCAGTCG
This sequence comes from Polyangia bacterium, assembly GCA_039923495.1. Classification (GTDB taxonomy): domain Bacteria; phylum Myxococcota_A; class Polyangia; order Palsa-1104; family Palsa-1104; genus JBDTCO01. The sequence goes on along the minus strand of JBDTCO010000246.1, from coordinate 21,460 downwards.
GGTCCCAGAAACAGGAGCGGCGTGAAACAGTAGCCAAACGCGCGCATGAAGGAGACGTCGCGCTTGCGGATGTATCTTCGCTCGAAGGCGTAGTACGCCACGCGCGAGCCGCCGAGTGCGAGGTAGAAGTTGTTTGCCCAGAACCTGGCAGGAGGTACGAGGTACTTCACGCCGACCACGATACCCACCACGACAATCAGCAGTGCGAGGTGCTGAGGGAGGTACTTGAGCACGTAGTACCCGAGCAGGAACCAGGCGACGAGGACCGCGGCGCCTTGCCACCGGAACGCCACGACGTTGAGCGCCACCCCCGTGACCCCTGCGATGCTGTCGCGGTACGCCGGCAACCAGCGCGATGCACCCACGATGCACAGCGCGAACGCGAGGTAAGCCAGCTTTGCCGAGTAGAGGTGGCCGGGATAGAAGTCGCCGCCTGCGCCCACCTCCACGGCCGGGTAGCCCTTGCCGATGTTCAGCGCGACGGCGAAGAGAGCGACCATCCACACGAGGCCGAGTAACGGCTTCAGGAAGGGCTCGAGGCGCCGGGTGACGCGAATGGCCAGGTCGCCGGCGAACGGGACCTTCGGTGGGTGCAGCCGCACCTGCGATTCAGTCGTCATATCTTTGCTCTATGGTCGTGACGGCGCGCCTCACCCTGTCGCCTTCAGGTAGTGCACGTGTGGCTGCGCGGTCGCACCGAGCCGCCGCTTGTGTGCGTCGTTGGTGAAGCCCATGCGGATGTCGGTGGCGCCGCGCTCGATCTCGCGTGCCAGGAACGTCGCGACGAGCGCCATGTGCACCTTCCACGGCAGGTCGGGCCGGTGGCCGGCGTAGGCGAACCGGGTCGACGCGCCGCTGTGGTGATAGGCCACGCAGCCGACGAGCTCGTCGCCGACGAGGCAAGAGTCGATGGAGAGATCGGCCGGGGCCAGGTGCTCGCGCATCGCGCTGAACAGGCCGTGCCCGCGTGGGATGTAGCCGGAGCCCTTGCGCTGGAACAGGTCGGCGACGAGCGGCCACGTCTGCCGCGCGGTCGCCTCGCTGACGGGGCCCTCGCTCACGATGCGGGCACCGGCTTCGTGTGCTCGCTTCAGGTCGCGACGAAACTCCCAGCGATCCTTGCCGCCGAGCCGAGCGAGGTAGCGCTCGAGCGAGTGCGGCTCCGTGAGCGAGATGCCGTGCTGCGGCGGCGCCGGCATCTCGCGGAACCCGAGGTTCGTCAGCGCACTGCGGAGCTCGGTGTCCGCCGCGGGGCAGTACGGCACCACGAGCCGATGGAGCCCGCGCTGTCGTGCGAGCTCGACGAGCGCATCCACGATGTCGGGCATCGGACGCATGCGCTCGACACCATCGCGCACGAGCAGGCTGCGCCACAGCGCGGCGCCGAACACCGCCGGCAGGAACACCGTGAGGATGGGCGGGCTGTTCTCGCGGTGTAACTCCAGCGCGCCCGTGATCGCGACGCACTCGCCGCCTTCGCTCGCTGTCACGACGAGCTGCTCGTTCTCGAAGGCCTCGGCGTGAGCGAGGAGGATGCCGCGATACTGCCGGATCGTGTCCGGCGACTCCCCGGTGAGGCTGCTCCACGCGCCGGGGGCGAGCGCGGGGAGGTCGTTTGACACGGGTGCGATGTGGATGTCCATCGCGCGTCAGACCGACAAGCTGTAGAGCACACGAGGCGTCGCGACCGCGCCGAGACGCAGCGTGTGCGCGTCGTTCATGTACCCGAGGTCGATGGAGGTGGCGCCGCGCTCCCGTTCCGGGGCGACGGCCGGGGCGAGCAGCGTCATAGGTGCCTTCCATTCGACGTCGGTGCGATGGCCGGCAGGTGCGAGCGTCAGGCCCTGGGTCAAGCGTTGCCCGTGTGCATCGTGTTCGTCATCCTCAAGCCCGCGCGGGAGGGATCCAACCGACATACTTACGTTGCCGACCGTAACACGCGCAGCCATCGGGGAACAACCAAAGACCTCCAGCCAGAACGTGGAATTATCAGTTCTTCGGCTCCGCGTCCTTCTGCGAAGGCGCGCGCTTGAGCGACGGCGCTTCCGTGATGCGGACGGGCTGCAGCCCGAGACGGGTCGCGATGTCGGTCCGCACCATGGCGAACTGACCCTGGTACGCGCGGGACGCGATCGAGCGGCTCGTGAGGTCGGTGTCCGACTGCGAGACGACGATCGTGTACTCCTTTTCGAGCGCGGGGTCGTACTGGTGCTTGCTGTGCCTGCCGAACATGATCTCCGGGAGCTCGAAGTGGCAGGCCTGGGCCGTCGCGCGCGGTTCGTGGATGTAGCGCGTCGCCAACCCGACCATGCCGAGTGCGCTGCGCGCGGTGCCCGGTGCCAGAGGGCAGTCGGGGAAATGCCGGGTGCTGAGACCCGCGGCGTCGATGAAGCGGATGCGTCCGTCGAAGTCGTGCTCGAGCTCGATCATGATGTCGCCGGCCTGCCCGCTAAGGACGGTCAGCGGCTCACCGTGGCGATCGTCGTAGACCTTCTTCACGACGTCGCGCAACGCCGGGTAGAAGGCTCGATCGCGGTGGTGGGTGGCGTTGTAGCGGTCGAAGAACGACATCGAGCTCGTCACGGACCCGTCGAGGTCGGCGCGCAGCGCCCATACGGGCACCGCCTGGATCACCGTCTTGGGCTGTTTCAACGTCTGCCATACACCGTAGAGGTTGACGGCGACGGCGAGACAGACCGCGATGCGCAGAAGCCGTGGCCGCGGCGCGAACACGAGAGTCGCGGGCACACAAGCCAGCGCAAGCGCGAGGACGAAGAACCGTCCCACTTCCATCCAGTCACCGCCGCATGTGATCACGAACGCGACCTGCACCCAGGCGAAGGCCACGCACAGCTGGACGGCGGTGCGCACGGGGCGCGGGATGGCGCGGACCACGTACAGCGCGACCGGTGAGACGAGCAGCACCGCGACCGATGCGCCGCTGGTGCCCCGGAGCAGCGCGATGTGTGTGTAGGTCCATCCCTCCCGGAGGAGTCGCATCGAAATCTGCTGGGTCTTGGCGCGCACGGGCAGCGGGAACCATTCGTGGAAGACGAGCCGCCGGAACACGAACACCATGGCTGCTGCGGCGGCGACCGCTGCGAGGATCGCGGCGAGCCTTCGCAGCGCCGTCGGCGAGCGCGGGCGATCGATGACGGCGGCCACCATCATCTGCGCCACGATCGTGCCGATGAGCACGAGCGGTGCTTCGGGCCGGACGAGCAGGAACGCGAGGGTCCACGCGGCCAGGCGTGCGAGCACGGGGCCGCGCGGATCCTCGGTGGCATCGGCGATGCTCGAGACGAGCGACAGTCCGAGAAAGGCGACGCACGTCATCTCGGTCGCGGAGAACATCCAATACAGGAGCGGGACGGTGCTCGCCGCGAGCGCCATTGCCCAGGCGCGTGCCGACGCGTCGACGCGTGCCACCAGCGCGCCGACGCGAAGGACCGTCAGGATGCCGAACACGACGGAGGCGACGTAGGCGATGAGACTGATCGGAAGCCGAGTGACGGCACGGAGCGAGCCGAGGAGCAACACGAACAGGAGCGTCGAGCTCTGCTCCACGGCCTCGCCGTTGTAGTTGAGCACGTGACCCGTGAGCGAGAAGGTCTCCGCGGGCCAGAAGGTGATGTAGCAGTCGTCGCGTCCCGACGAGGGAAAGAGACAGAAGCCGACGATGAGCAGCAGGAATGGAGCGACGAGATCGCGCGCGCGCAAGCCGGGGGTCACAGTCGGCATGGGATGACGATCCAGAGCTCGAGCGAAGACAGGTGCACCGCCTTCGGACCCCCGCAGAACGTATCAACGTCGAGGACAAGGACTGTCACGCAACTAGCCTATCAATCCGCGTGCGTAGCGTCTCTATCTACTCGTGAATTGTGAGTGGGCGTCTATGCGAGTGTAGTCACGACCGCTTTCGCAAGCGCGCCAGGCGCTCGAGCCCCGCGTCGAGCGTCGCGTCGTCCTTGCAGAACGCGAAGCGCACGAGGTGGCGATGGCGTCCGTTGGTGCCGAACGCGCTGTAAGGGATCGCGGCGACGCCGATCTCCTCGACGAGCTTGCGGCAGAACGTGACGTCGTCGTCGTACCCGAGCGGACGGATGTCCCCGAGCGCGAAGTACGTGCCCTCCGGTGGCGTCACGCCGAAGCCGATGGCGGCGAGGCCGTTGCAGAGCTTGTCGCGACGCGCGCGATAATTGGCGAGCAGCGTGTCGTAGTAGTCGTCGCTGGAGGCCACCGCGACGGCCATCGCGTGCTGCAATGGAGTGGCCACGGAGAAGGTGACGAACTGGTGGACCATGCGCAGCGCGGCCGTGAGGTCGGGGGGCGCGCAGCTCCACCCCACCTTCCAGCCGGTGAGGCTGAACGTCTTGCCGCCCGATGAGATGCTGATGCAGCGCTCGCGCATGCCGGGCAGCGTCGCCAAAGGTACGTGCCTCCCCTCGAAGACGAGGTGCTCGTAGACCTCGTCGGTGATGGCGATGAGGTCGTGCTCGACGCAGGCCGTCGCGATCACCTCGAGCTCGGCCCCGGAGAGCACGCGACCGGTCGGGTTCGAAGGCGAGTTGAGCAGCAGGGCGCGCGTCTTCTTCGTGATGACCGCGTCGATCGCAGCGGCGTCGATGCGGAAGCGCGGCGGCTCGAGCACCACGACCTTCGGCACCGCCTGCGCGAGCGCGATGCACGGCAGGTACGAGTCGTAGATCGGGTCGAACACGATCACCTCGTCGCCCGGATCGAGCAGCGCGGCGAGGGTCGAGCTCAGCGCCTCGGTGGCGCCCGCGTACACCGTGACCTCGGTGTTCGGGTCGAAGTCGAGCCCGTAGAAGCGCTTCTGATGCGCCGCAATCGCCTGCAGCAGCGATGGCACGCCGGCCATCGGCGCGTACTGGTTGTGTCCCGCTTCGATTGCCTCGATGGCGGCCCGCTTCACGTTCTCCGGCCCGTCGAAGTTCGGGAAGCCCTGGCCCAGATTCACGGCATCGTGCTTGCGCGCGAGCGTCGACATCTCGGCGAAGACGGACGTGGTGATGCCGGGCAGTCGACGCGTCAGGGCGGGGCGAGCCATCGCACCACGATATCAGGCACGCACCGCGGACGGGTCAGTAGGTGGGCTGATCAGCCTTGTGCAGGCATCCACCCGTGCCCGCGGCAGGCGCCGTCGGGATGAAGAGGTCTCGACCGCACGAGAAGTCGAAGAGGTCGAACAGCGCGGTCATGTTCGCGTCGCGCCCGCTCAGCGCCGGTAGATCGAACACGGCCTCGACGAAGCGGATGATCGCGGTGTGATCCTCGACGACGTGCGACGCGTAGTTCCGCCTCGCCCAGGGCGACACGACGATCATCGGCACGCGCGGTCCGAGCCCGGCGAACGGCGGGTTGCTCGGATCGGGCGGGCACTCGCCAGCGGGCGGCGGCACGTGATCGGCGAAGCCTCCGGCCTCGTCGTAGGTGAAGAGGATCGCGGTGGTCTGCCACTGAGGGCTCGCGATGGCGTGATCGTAGATGGTCTTGGTCCACGCCTCGCCACGTTGCAGGTCAGCGACGGGGTGATCGTCCTCGAGGTACTCCTCGCCGTCGACGAACACCACATTCGGCAGCGTGCCATGGTCGAACGCGTCGTAGAGCGCCTGCATCGAGTACACGCCGGCGTCTCCCTTCTTCCAGTCGAACGCGCCGTCGAACGGGTCATCGTCGGTGTAGACGCCCCACGTGAAGCCGGCGTTGAGCAGGAGGTGGAAGATCGAAGGCGTGCTCGGTGAGGGATACACGAGCCCGGTGTCCACGACGCCCGCGTTCGAGCCGAGCATGTAAAAGGCGCGGTTCGCGTAGGTGCCGCTCGCGAGCGGCGCGAAGTGGCGGTCGTCGATCGCGAATGTGGTGGCAAGCCAGTAGTAGAAGGGGAGCTGCGTGTCGTCGTACTGGCTCATGACGTAGCTGCCATCGGAGGGCGTCGTCTTCGCCGCGTTGCGCACGAACCCGTCCATGCGGCTCTCGTCGATGCAGGTGTTCACCGACACCGACTGATGCCCGGGGTCGTACGGGATGCACGTCGTCGTCGCGAGCGTCGGATAGACGAGGTTGCCGTTCTCGTCGGGGTTCGCGTACGAGGACGGGACCGCCTCGACGCCAGGCTGTCCGCGATCGTGCAGCGCGCCGAAGAGGTGATCGAAGCTGCGGTTCTCCTTCATCACGATGACGATGTGACGGATCGGGATCGCGGCTCGAGTCGCGGCGTCGATACCGAGCGTCGTGTCGGTGTGCGCGCCGCGGCCGAACGAGCAGCTCGCGCGCGCGTCTGCCGTCGAGTCGAGGGGCAGCGTCACGCCGCAGCCGAGGTTCGGCGGATCGGCGGGTGTCTTCATGGTGCGGATGGCGCTGAGGCCCCAGTCGGCCTTCTGCGGATCGCACGCGGCAAGGGCGCACAGCAACAACGCGAGTCGGAGGTTCATGGTCACCTGTGCTTGTGGTTCCACTGGAACGGCAGCCCGACGAGGAGCTGGAAGCCCATGTTCGGCGCGTTCGCGGTGTCGTAGACGGTGTGGCTGGTGTGGTAGGCGCGGTGATCGAGCTCGCGCTGGTAGCTGCCGGAGAGCGCGAGCCAGACGCCGCTGTCGAAGACGCCGCGGACGAGCGCCTGGATGCCGGCGGTGCTGCTCTGCAGGTCGGTGTCGAGCGACGGCTCGGTGCGCTTGGCGCCACGGCCAGCGAAACCTTCGACGTGGAGCGTGAGCCGCTGAGCCAGATCGAAGCGCGCCGACACGCCCGCCTCGGTGTAGCCGAGCCCGGGCGTGAACACGCCGGGGATATAGCCCGCCTCCTGCACGAAGCCGGTGAGCAGCAGCGACTTTCGCCCCGACAGCCAGGAGTAGCCCAGCGCGACGCGCACATCGCCGTGCGCGACGACACCACCGACGCTGTCCATCGCGTTCAAGCGATCGAGCTGGGAGAGCGACAGCCCCGGATGCGCCATGATCGAGAGATCGCCGGAGAGTCGGGCGCCCAGGTAGAGGCTCGAGTGAGATGCGTGCATGAAGCGATAGCCGGCCTCGACGGACGCCATCGTGTGACCGCCGATGAGCGTCGTGAACGGCGGGGCCGTGTTGCCGAGGACGCCGCCGCGCACGGCGAGCAGCGCATCCCACTGAACGAGCAGCCGGCCCTGGCGGAAGGTCTCGATGCCGACGAACTGCGCGCCGCCCTCGCCGAGCACCGCGAGGCCGCCGGACGTCGACGAGAGCTGGAAATCGGCGACCGCGCCTGCCTGCACGTTGCGATAGCGGAGCAGCGGCTCGTCCGCGCGCGCGCCGGCGGTGGCACAGAGGCCGAGGAGCAGCGCGAGGTGACGGAGGGCGGGCACGACGATCGAGGGTAGGTCGAATCGAGACGCGTCACCACACGCGTTCGCGTCCGAAGTTTGTCGGTGACGTGCTGGTGTCCACCCCATCGGGCTCGCCTCGAAGACGCCGATGGCGAGGACGAAGGCGCGCTATCCTTGTTGCGATGAGCTTCGACCTTCGAACGGGACGCCTGCCGATGCTCGTGTCCATGCCGCACTCGGGCGTCGACATCCCCGACGAGCTGGTCGAGCGCCTCACGCCCGAGGCGCTCGTGCGAGCGGACACCGACTGGCACCTGCCGCAGCTCTACGACTTCCTCGACGACGTGGGCGTATCGCGCATCGCCGCGCGCTGGTCGCGGTACGTCGTCGATCTCAACCGCCCGCCCGAGGACACGAACCTCTATCCGGGGCTCGACACGACGAGCCTGTGCCCCATCGACACATTCGGACGCGCGCCGCTCTACCAGCCCGGGGAGGCGCCGGCGCCGGAGGAGATCGCGGCGCGCGTGACGCGGTACTTCCGCCCGTACCACGCAGCGCTTCGCGACGAGCTCGACCGGCTGCTCGCGCTGCACGGCCGCGTCGTGCTGTGGGACGCGCACTCGATCGCGTCGGTCGTGCCGCGCTTCTTCGAGGGGCGTCTGCCCGACCTCAACTTCGGAACGGCGGCGGGCAAGTCGTGCGCGCCCGAGCTGGCGGCGCGCATCGTCGACCTCGCGCGCCAAAGCGGCGTGTTCACCGTCGTCGAGAACGGCCGCTTCAAGGGCGGTCACATCACCCGGCACTACGGCAAGCCCGACGCGCGCGTGCACGCGGTTCAGCTCGAGATGTGCCAGTGCCTCTACATGGACGAACACGCACCGTTCGCGTTCCAGCCCGAGGTGGCGGCGCGCATCCAGCCGCTGCTCCGCACGCTCGTCGACGCTGCAGCGAAGTGGGCGCTCGGATGACCGCGCTCTTCGCACGGCGCGCGCTCCTGCCCTATGGCTGGGCGAACGACGTTCGGCTCGAGTGGAGCGGCTCCGGCACGCTGACCCGTGTGGTCGTCGGTGGTGCATCCGATGAAGCGGAGCACGCCGAGCTCGTGCTGCCGGGCATGCCGAACCTGCACTCGCATGCGTTTCAGCGCGCGCTCGCGGGCCGCACCGAGCACGCGGGCGAGGACCCCGACAGCTTCTGGACGTGGCGCGATCTCATGTACCGCTTCGCGCGCGTCATCTCGCCGCCGCAGCTCGAGGCGATCGCAGCGCAGCTCTACGTCGAGTGTCTGCGTCACGGGTACACGTCCGTCTGCGAGTTCCACTACCTGCACCGCGATCCCGCCGGTGCATTCTATCCGCGCATCGCAGAGACGGCCGAGCGCACGATCGCAGCCGCGCGCGCGACGGGAATCGGCATCACGATGCTGCCGGTGCTCTACAGCTGGGCGGGCTTCGGCGAGCAGCCGCTCGCGCCCGAGCAGCAGCGCTTTCGCACCTCTGCCGACGAGGTGCTGCGCATCGTCGAGGCGCTCGAGCCCGCGCGGGATGGACAGCTCGAGATCGGCGTCGCGCCGCACTCTTTGCGTGCAGCCTCGCTCGCGCAGGTCGCACGGGTGGTTGCAGCGATGCCTCCGGGCAGACCGCTGCACATCCACATCGCGGAGCAGGTCGGCGAGGTGGAGCAGAGCCTCGCGTTCTCGGGACAGAGGCCCGTGCGCTGGCTCATGGACCACGTCGACGTGGATCAGCGCTGGTGCCTCGTGCACGCGACGCACCTCGACGACGAAGAGGTGGCCGCGCTCGCCAAGAGCGGCGCGGTCGCTGGCCTGTGCCCGACGACGGAGGCCAACCTCGGCGACGGGCTCTTTCCGCTCCAGCGCTATCTCGACCATGGTGGGCGCATCGGGATCGGCAGCGACAGCCACGTCTCGCAGTCGCCGGTGGAGGAGCTGCGCTGGCTCGAGTACGGGCAGCGCCTGGTGCAGCGTCGTCGCAACATCGCGCAGACCGGAGAGACGCGTCAGGTCGGCGACGTCCTCTGGCAGCAGGCCCTCGTCGGCGGAGCGCAGGCGGCGGGCAGGCCCGTCGGTGCGCTGCGCGTCGGCGAGCGCGCGGACGTGATCGTGCTCGATGACGCGCACCCAGCCGTCGCCGGTGCCGACACCTCCGAGCTCCTGGGCCGCTTCGTCTTCTGCGGCAACGACAACCTGGTCAAGCACGTGCTCGTCGGTGGCGGGTGGGTGGTGAGGGATCGAGCGCACGTGGATGGCGACGCGATCGCCGAGCGCTATCGACGCGTGCTGACCGAGCTGCGCTGATGCGCGTCATCCGTCACGCGAACCTCGTGCCGGCGCCGTGGAAGAACGGCGGCGGCTCGACGACGACGATCGCGGTCGAGCCCCAGGGCGCGAGCCTCGACGACTTTGACTGGCGCATCAGCCTGGCGACGATCGACCGCGATGGCCCGTTCTCGAGCTTCCCCGGCATCGATCGCAGCCTGGCGCTCGTCGAGGGCGGCGGCGTGGAGCTCGACGTCGCAGGAAGGCGCGTGGTGCTCGGGCAGGACGTGCTCGAGTTTCCAGGCGAGCTCGCGGTGACGGCGAAGCTCCACGGAGGCAGCACGACCGACTTCAACGTGATGACGCGTCGAGGACGCTACACGCACCGGCTCGAGAGGAGGCGCGTCGCAGGGCGCGTGCACATCGGGGCAGGTGGCACCACGATCGTGTTCGTGGCGCAGGGCTCGATCGACGGCGAGGGCATCTCGTTGCAGCGTCACGACGCGTTGATCATCGACTCCGTGTGCATCGTCGAAGCGACGGAGGCGGTGCTGCTCGTGACGACTCTGATGCGCGCGCCCTGACGCAGAAAAGGCCGACTGGGCTTTTGTGCGTGCTCCGCGCAGCTACGGGCAGGTGTTCGGCGTGCCGTTGTTGTTCGTGGTCACGCTCGTCGTCGGCGACGGGCTGAGCTGGGCGACGAACGCGTCGACGAGGCACTGCCGCAGCGAGGCGTTGTAGCCGATGTAGAGGAAGTTGCCGGGCAGCGACTTCACCATCGGCGCCGAGAAAGCGACGAGCGAGGCGTTGTCGGAGATGGCCCAGGATCCGTAGGCGCCTACCTGGTCGAGCATCGGCAGCGACAGCGACGAGACGCTGCTGAACTGGAGCAGCACGCTGCCGGCCGAGGTGAGCTGCGGGAACGTGACCGTCGACGCCGCGACGTGGTCGAGCAACACCGACCCACTCACGGTGGAGAGCACCGGGACGCTCAGCGTGGTCGCCGCCGTGGTGATGCTGAAGCCGCCGTCGCCGAGGGTCGTGAGTGACGGAAAAGCCAGCGTCGAGACGGCCGTCGCTCCAATGATGACCCCCCCCGCGCTCGTCAGCATCGGGAGGGGGAGCGCCGGCAGGTAGGTGGCGTTCGCGATCGTGAAGTTGCCGGACACCGTCGCCAGCGCGGAGACGTCGAGGCTGTTCAAGGAGCCGCTACCGGCGATCTGCAGAGCGCCGCCGACGCTCGCGAGGGACGGCAGCGAGATGGACGTGAGGTTCGAGTTGCCGCTGATGACGAGATCGCCGTCGACGGTCGTGAGCAGTGGGAAGTCGATCGACGAGAGTTGCGTGTTGCTGATGACGAGCTTGCCGCTCACGTGCGTGATGCCGTGGGCCACCTGCGCGTCGAACTGGTCGACGATGGTGATGTCCCCCTGACCTTCGAGTTGCTGGGCGATCGACGCGCTCTTGCAGACGTACTGCGTCGTCGAGGCGTCGATCTCGCCGCTCTCGAGGATGCCATCGCCGTTCGTGTCGATGCCGGTCTCGATCGCGCTCCCTCCGTACGTGCAGTTCGAGCCCGCGGGCTCGGGCACGACGAGGACGAGTTCGTTCTTGCCCGCGGCGCCGGTATTGCCCGCGGTGCCTTGCGAGCCCGCGCTACCTGCGGTGCCCGTTGCGCCTGCGCACACGTACTGCGTCGACGTGACCTCGCTGTCCTGGAGCATGCCGTTGCCGTTGGCATCGACGCCGACGAGGATCTCGGTCCCGCCCGAGGCGCAGTTGGCGCCCGGCGGCTCGGCCACGAGCCTCACCAGCGACGTCTTGCCGGCCGTCGCTCCACCGCACCCAGCGATGCAGAACAGCAGCGTCATCGAACCCAGGCCCAGTTTTTTCACGGGCAGACGTTGTCATGCGTCAACGACCCGTTGCAACGGCCCTCGTGGGGATCGCAGGTTTTCTGTGTGCGAGGAGGGGGACTCGAACCCCCACAGTTTTACCCACTGGCTCCTTAGGCCAGCGCGTCTACCAAGTTCCGCCATCCTCGCGGGATGCAGGGCCGTCTGAATAGTATTCCTGCGCGTCGGTGTCAATAAGTTCGAGCTACACGTCGTCGAAGATCACGATCTGCTTCGGCGGGAGCGTGCCGGACAGCGGCACGGACGACCATCGCGGCGTTGCCGTCGCGTCCATCGGAAGGCACTGCGTGCCCCGGTTCATCATCACCGTCAGATCGACGTCACCAACCGAGACCTCGCGGATGCACAGCGCCTCCGAGAGCTCCATGCCGTGCTGCCTCGGTGGCCTCACGCCCGCGCGCTCGCGCAGTACGCGGTACAGCGCCGACAGCCCACGCGTCGTCCCGTCCGGCAGCCTCGCTGCGTAGCGCTCGAGAGGCGCCGCGCAGAACACCACGTGGCCGCGTCCGAGCGGTCGCTCCACCAGCATCGGTCGCTTCATGTGGTCGCGCGACAGCACGCGTACCGACGCGTCCGTGGGCTCGATGGGCAGGTACGCCGCGGCCGCCGCCCCATCGCCGCCGCGGCGCACCGCGAACGCGCCCGTGGGCAGCGGCGGCATCTTCGCGAGCACGCCATCGAGCCGCAGCGCCTCCTCGGGCAGGTCGAGCACGCCGTAGCGCAGGTGGTGCCGGCAGCCCGTCAACCGCTCGAAGATCGGACACCACGCACCCTGGTGGAACAGGTGGTCGCCGCCGAACCACGACCAGTACACGGTCGCGCCCTCCATCGCTCGATGCTCGAGCTCGAGCCACGTGGAGGTCAGCAGCCGCTGCGTCGACGGCACGAGGATGAGGTCCCCCTCGACCCTGGCCTCGTCGCGCAGCACAGGCCGCAGCCCCGCCTGATCCGCGAGCGTCAGCGCCGTGAGCTCCGCTCGCTCGAGGAGGCCGCGGTCGGTCCACGAGAACGGATAGACGCCATCGATGAAGCTCGAGCGGAGCAAGGTCACGCGCGACGTCGCCGGCACCGGCGCCTCATCGGGCAACCCGTCGAGCAGGGTCCGCCACGTTCGGATCACACCGGCCGCGGGCTTCTCGCTACCGTCCGCGCGCGTGATGCCGAACGACAGCTCGAAGGGGTGGTGCTCGTACGGAATCTCGCGACCCACCGTCTCTACGGGGAAGTCGCTCCAGCACCAGCCGATCGCGCCACGCGCACCCAGCGTGAACGACGCGTACAGCGCCTCGTTCCACAGGTCCGCGTGCTCGGCCTCGCCGACCTGAGTCGACGAGCCTCCGAACTCCTCGAGCACCATCGGCCGTCCGAGGAGCGACGCGCGGCGCAGCGCGTGGTCGTACCGGTACCCCCAGCGCAGCGCGTCCGGATCGGCGTCGTAGACGTGCGGTCCCACGAAGTCGACGCGCTTCGCGAGCGCCTGGTTCGGGAACCCGCCCATCAGCCCGTCGCCGAGACCCACGGGCACGCCTGGGTGCGCCGCGCGGGCCGCGTCGATCATCTGCGCGCACCACGCCTCGATCGTGGCGGCGCAGAACTGTTTGCCCTCGTGGATGCCGGCCCACAGCGGCAGCTCGTTCGTCAGCGCATAGCCGATGACCGCGGGGCTCGTCGAGAGCGCGCGCGCCACGGCCTCGACGAGCAGGCGCGCACCGACCGCGAGCTCCGGGTCGAAGATCGATCGACCTTCGGCACCCGGCAGATCGAAGTTCGCGCCCGACATGTGCCCGACGAGCGGAGACGGCACGAGCCACAACCCATGTTCGACCGCGTGCACCGCGAGCTTCTTCATGCGCGCCAGCGGCGTGGCTGCGATGCGATACGCGCCGGGCTGGCCCATGACGAAGTCCGGCGCGAATGCAAAGATGCGCAGCGTGTCGAGGCCGATGTCGCGTGCCTGCGCGAGCTCGGCCGAGAAGTCGTCGCCGCGCGACCACATCCGCGGTCCGTGCTGTCGCGCCCAGAAGTTCGCGCCGATCCGGAAGCGCCCGTGCGTCAGCCCGAGGCTCAAGGCGACGCGCAGCCGGTGCCGGCGACGACGCGAACCGTGCCTCCGCCGAAGAGGTCGTCGCCGACCGGTGGCCGGCAGTCGGTGCCGTGGCCCTGGCGTGGGAACGTGCGGCAGCTCGCGTCCGCGCACGTCATGACGATGCGGTTGTTGGCGTAGTCGATCGTCGTCGACATGCGCTGCAGCAGCTCGGTGCCGATGATCCCCTCGACCGTGGCGCTCTGCGGGCGGACGTCGGCGTTGATGCTCTGCAGGGCGAGCGCGGTGTCGGGGAGCAGCACGATCGGCATCGCGCCGGAGAAGTCTATGTACGCGTTGGTGTGCGAGTTGGAGTTGGCGTCGTCGCAGTTCCCGGTCGAGCCCGACTTCTTGCTGCAGCTGATGAGCAGCTCGTCGAGCGTGTCGTTGCGCGCATCGCCGGCGCTGCGGTTGGGTGGCTTGCGGAGGCACGTGTTCTGCGGATCCACCTGCCCCGACGCGAGCAGCGGCAACGGCAGCCGCTCGGGCTGCACGCGGCGCAGCCTGCGCGAGCGCGCCACGGTGGCGCACGCACCGAAGAACCCGTCGAGCTGGACGATCGTGATGGCGGCGCGCGCGGCCGGGTCGTGCGCCGAGGCGGCCGCGATGCCGAGCGACCCGGTCGCAACCGTGATCGGTCCCGGCTGAGAAGGCAACGCGAGCTGGTGACCGCCCGTCTCGAGGAGCTGCTCGGCCGTCGGGCTGTGGTTCAGCCGGTCGTACGCCGACGCGCCGATGCCGAGACCCGGGAAGCCCGTGGAGACGGCGAGTCGGATGTCGACACCGTGCGGGACATAGCGCTCGTAGTCGGACTCGCAGTCGGCGACGTTGCTGGCCGTGGCGCATCCCTCGAGCGTCGCGCACGTCAGCTCGGGCTCGAGCGGATCGAGCGCGGCCTCGAGGCAGGCATCGACGAGCACGTAGCTCGCGTTGTAGTGGAAGATGTCGTCGCCGAGGTCGATGAGCTGGTGACCGCCAGTGATCGAGAAGGGCAACACGGTGGCGCAGCGCTCGGAGAGATCGCACTGGCTCTGCGTGAGCTGGTTGGTGAGTGTCAGCGTCGGGGATGGCTGGTAGCGCAGGCCGACGACGAAGTGCTGCAGGTTGTCGCCGCCGAGCACGCCCGACGTGGGGATGGCCGTGTCGAGCCCGGTCGCGCCGAACGGGGCAACGAAGAGCTGGATGTTGTCGATGCGCAGCCGAGGCACCGAGTCGGAGCTGAACAGCTCGACCGAGCCGCGCGTGGCCCGAGCGACGCCGGTCCCGTCGGAGTAGCCGGTGATCGGCGCGCCCGTGTCGACGACCATCGGCGCGCCGACGGCCTCGTCTCCCGCGAGCCCGACGCCGATGAGCCCGCCGCCCGGTCCGGCGAGCGATAGCGGGATGGGCTCCTCGGAGAAGAACGCTTTCGACTGCGCACAGCCCGCCAGCGCGAGCCCGAGGAGGAGGCGATACACGAGGTGCTAGTTGGCCTTCTCGTCGAGCTTCGACTTCATCTTGCGGATGAGCTCGTCGTAGCCCTTCTCGTTGATGATCTTGCCGAACTGCGTGCGGTAGTTACGCACGAGGCTGACCTCGTCGGTGATGACGTCGTACACGAGCCACGCAGCTGGCGACTCCTTCATCTTGTAGACGATCTCGGCGTCGGTATCTTTGCCCTTGGTCTTCACCTTCACGATGCTGGTGACCGTGGCCTCTTTGCCGTCGAGCTGCTCGCCCTTGTACTCGACCTTGTAGTCCATGTTGCTCTTGAGCTGGCGCGTGTAGCTGCGCTCGATGAGCTGCTTGAGCGTGCTCACGAACTCCGTCTGCTGCGCGGGCTTCAGCGCCGCCCAGTGATCGGCGAGCGAGCGCCTGGAGAGCTCCTCGTAGTCGAAGAGGCCGCCGGCCATGGACTTGATCTCGTCCTTGATCTTCTTCTCCTCGGGCGAGCCCGCGGTGGTCTTCTGGTGGAGGAGCTTGTCCACCTCGCTGTTCTTCGCCTTCAGCGTGGCGGAGGGCCCGAGCGCAGGCGCCGCGGTGGCGATCGAGCAACAGAAGGTGAGACCGACGAGGATCCGGGTACGCATGCCTCGAAACATAGCGCCGACGCGGCCGGTGCGAAAGCCGTCGAACGTGCTCAGAGCACACCGGCCGAGTTGCGCAGGATCGCGAGCGCGATGTTCTGATCCATGAGTGACTGCAGGTGTCGGATGCGCAGCTCGACGTAGTTTCGGGCCGACTCCGCGACGTCGCGGGAGTCGGCGACGCCGGTCTCGAGCGCCTGGTCCGTCGCGTGATACCAGCCGCGCGCGATCTTCTCCGCGTGCGCGAGCACCTTGCCCCGACTGCGAGCCTCGACGGTGTCGAGCCACGCCTTGCGGATCTCGAGGCCGATGGCACCGAGCGCCTGCTCGCGGCGCTGCTGCAGCTGGCGCTCCTGCGCCTTCGCCTCGTCGTAATGGCCGAGCTTGAGCGCGAAGTCGAGCTGCTGACGTGCGACGAGCGCGAGCCCCGCGCCGAGGTAGTTGGGACGGTTGGCGAACGCGTTCTGCGGGTTGTCGACGCCCGTGGCGAGGCCGTAGCCGATCGACATGGCGAGGCCGAGGTCGGGCAGCATCTGCGCGAGCTGCAGCCTGCGGTTGGCTGCCGTCGCAGCCTTGCCGATGTCGAGCATCTTCGCCTCGGGACGGTGCAGGCGCGCCGTGTCCTGGTAGTACGAGAGCGGCTGATCGACGAGCTCGATGTCGTCGAGATCGTCGTTGTCGATCTCCGCCTCGGGATCGTTCGTGAGGTAGCGGATCGCGCCGAGCGTGAACTCGAGTGTGCGCTGGAAGTCGAGGCCGACGAGCTCCGCGTTGTCGAGGGCGATCTTGAGACGGATGAGATCGCTCTCGCTGTAGGAGCTCTTGCCCTTGTCGATGTCGCTGTCGATCTTCTTCACCCACGATGCGAGCTGGCTCTTGCCGTCGTCGAGCGTGCCCTTTGCGGCACGCGCGAGCTTGAGGCCGAAGTACGCACGCAGCGCGTTCAGGCGCGCGTCGTTGCGCTCCTTCTCGAGCTGCGCACGCGCGTTGTCGACCGCTGCGTGCCCGAGTGCTTGCGCCGCCTCGATCTTCCCGAACGTGTAGAGCGGCTGGAGGATGTGCGCCTGCACGTTCAGCGCGACACCGTGCAGCGGCAGGATCGACCGCACGTTGGTCGAGCGCAGATCGGTGGCCGACGTCGCGAGGCAGTTGCGCTGGCGGAACTCCTTGTCGGGGCTCACGATGCCCGATGGATTGCCGTCGGTGCACTTTACATCCGGCGAGCCCGTGATGCCGATCGTGATGTCGCCGGTCGGAGCCCACAGGCGGTTCGCCTGCGAGAGCTGCGCCTCTGCGATGTGCTGACCCTCGCGCGCGGCCTGCACGCCGGCGTACTCACGGCCGACCTTGTCGAGTAGATCGGCGAGGCTGTAGGTGCGTGCGACGGCGGGGCGCGCGACGAACAGCGTGCAGATCACTGCCATGGTCAGGCAGCTCGAGAGGAGCTTTTCCACGTGCGCCCTTTACCACGTGAACTCGGCGCCGTTAACCCTGCATCGAGTGCGGCGCGCGTGACGCATGCTACTGTCGCCACCGACATGAAGGGCTATCTCGAGTACCTTGAGCTCTACGTCTACTTTGCAATCCCCGGCGCGGCGAAGCTCGCGCGCGAGGATTTCGACCGCGCGGACGCGGAGTGGAAGGAGCTATCCGCTCGCTTCAAACAGCTGGACGCAGACGAGCTCGGGCGCGTCCGTGAGCTGAAGGCGATCCTCTTCCGGGACAAGCCATGACCGAGCAGCGCAAGGTCTCGCGCTGCGAGATGACCGAGCTGGTCTTGCCCGGCGACACCAACGCCCACGGCACCATCTTCGGCGGCAAGGTCATGCAGTGGATCGACATCGCGGCCAGCGTCGCGGCGATGCGGCACTCCGGCGGTGCCGTCGTCACCGCGTCGATCGACGCGCTGCAGTTCCTCACGCCGATCCACGTCGGCGAGGTCGTCACCCTGCGCGCGAGCGTCAACTTCGCCGGCCGAACCTCCATGGAGGTGGGCGTGCGCGTCGACGCCGAGAACATGCGCACCGGCGAGCACCGCTACACCACCAAGGCGTACCTCACGTTCGTCGCGGTCGACGAGCACGGCAAGCCGCGGCCCATCCCCGCGCTCGTCCTCGAGTCCGACGAGGATCGCCGTCGCCACGCCGACGCACAGATCCGCCGCGAGCACCGGCTCGATCGCAGGCCCTGATGTCGCGCGCGAAGGTCGCGTTCTGGTCGGTGGTGCTCGCCCCGATCTGGCCTTTGCTGCTCGCGCTGGCGCTCAAGAGTGGGGCGATCCCCGCGTCCGGGTTCGGCGCCTTCGGACAGTGGTACGTGCACACCTCGCCCGTCACGTTCACGTGGATCGTGACGCTCGCGTACGCCGCCGCGCTCTACGTGCTGTCGCTGGCGACCGGCAACGCCTCCATCTTCGACGTGCACTGGTCGGTGCTGCCGGCGTCGTTCTACGTCGTGCTCTACGCGCTCCACCCCGGCTCGCAGCCGCGCTTCGTGCGGGCCGCCCTGGTGTTCGGCGCGGTGTGGTTCTGGGCGATGCGGCTGACCGGCAACTGGCTCGCGAAGGGTGGCCTCGGGTTCGAGGACTTCCGCTACGAGGGCTACCGCAAGACGATGTCGCCGGTCGTCTTCAAGCTGTTCGCGTTCGTCGCGCTCTTCGAGGTCCAGGCCGCGATGACCATCACGATGACGCTGCCGTGCTGGTACGCGCTGCGTGCACCGGGGCGTCCGGTCGGCGCGCTCGACGCTCTCGCGTTCGTCATCGTCGTCGCCGCGGTGCTCTTCGAGTGGACCGCCGATCTGCAGGGCATGTCGTTTCGCAAGCGGCGCGAGGAGCATCGCAAGCTCTACCCGCAGGATCTCGAAGGCACGCCGCCGAAGTTCCCGCGGTTCCCCACCGAGGGGCTGTGGAAGTGGTCGCGCCACCCCAACTACTTCGGCGAGATCTGCGTCTGGTGGGGTGTGTATCTCTTCTCCGTTGCGCAAAGTGGCGAGTGGCTCAACTGGACGATCGTGGGGCCCGTCACGATCCATGCGCTGTTCCTCGGCGGCTCCATCGGGATCACCGAGAAGCACGAGCTCGGCCGCAAGCCGGAGTACGCCGAGTACCAGCTGCGCACGTCGCGCCTCGTGCCGCTGCCGCCGCGTCGTTGAAAAGCGGGGGCCACACGCTTACGTTGAGCCCCACATGAAGCGCTACGACTACAGCTCCCAGGCGCGTCTCGCGCTCACCGGCCCCGACCGTGCCCGCTTCCTGCACGGCATGGTCACCTGCGACGTGGAGAAGCTCCCCGTCGGTGCCGGCAGCCGCGCTGCGATGCTGAGCGTGAAGGGGCGTCTGCTCGCGACGCTCGTCGTCTACGCGCGCCCCGAGGAGCTGCTGCTCTGCATGGAGGGGGCGCTCGGCGAGAAGGTGCGCGCGCTCTTCGACAAGCACATCGTCATGGACGACGTCGAGGTCCACGACCGCGCCGCGCTCGCCGAGGTCGGGTACTACGGCGACGACGCCATCGAGAAGGTGGCGTCCCTCGGGTTCGATGCGTCCGCGCTGCAGGCGCTCGCGCCGTACCACCAGCTCGCGTCGAACGGCGTCGTCGTCGCGCGCGATCCATCGCTGGGTGGCGTCGGCTTCCGCGTGATCGGCGACGCGCCCGCCCTGCGTGCCGACGAGCTCTCCGACGATGAGCGCGAGCTCCTGCGCATCGAGGCCGGCACCGCGCGCTACGGCCAGGATCTCGACGAGGAGCGCCTCGTCGTCGAGGCCAACCTCGAGGATGCCATCAGCTTCGACAAGGGCTGCTACCTCGGCCAGGAGGTCGTCGTGCGCGCGACCACGCGCGGTCGCGTGAACCGCAAGCTCATGGGCCTCGTCGTCAGCGGCGAGGGCTCGGCACCACCTGGGAAGCTGCGGTCTGCCGCGCAGCCGGAGGCCGGGCTCGTCACGTCGTCGGTCGACTCGCCACACTTCGGCGGCCCCATTGCGCTGGCGTACGTCCACCGTGCGGCGCTCGACGCGGATCAGCCGCTCACACTCGCGCCTCTCCGCGACGGCGACGCCGAGCGTACCGCGCTGCCCGTGAGCCTGCCGTTCGAGGCCTCTTCCGTCGCAGCCGCGCGCGCTCGTCTCGCAAACCCTTGACAGTGCGACGGTGACGAGGGAATCCTCTCGTCTTTCGTCAGCGCACGACCGATACACAAGGGAGACAAGATGGGCCTGGGAGACAACCGCCGTTCGCCGAAGATGAGCCGCAAGAAGCGCCAGACGAAGCTGAAGGAGCGCATCAAGCGTCAGCGCGTCGCAAAGGCCGAGGTTCGCTCGAGCACCAAGGCGCCGGCGAAGGCCAAGAAGTCCAAGTAAGCACACCAGGCGACAGGAGACCGGCCACCGAAAATGGGCCGGCTCTCCAGCGTCGCCGACGCGCGTGACGCGTCATCCCGACGAGCCTGAAAAACTCTCGTTACCGGTTGCCGCTCTCCGGCCTCCGGTCGGTCTTTGCTAGCGCAGCGCCTCCGCGAGCGCCGTCTTCACGGCGGCATCCGTCTCGAGTGCGGCCATTTTCTTGAGCGCGGGCCTGATCTCCGGATCCAGGTCGACGCCGACCTCCATCACCGAACGAACCGCATCCTCGCGGACACCGGCATCCTTGTCGGTCATCGCAAGCACGAGGCCGCGCGCCGTGCCCGCGTCCTTCGCGGCCGAGAGCCGGCGCGCCGCCGCTCGTCGACGCGTCGGATCCGGGTCCTTGCCGAGGATGGCCATGAGCCGGATGCGGGCATCCTCGTACGCGAGAAAGAGCTGCTTGCCCGCCTCCGGCCCGTCGATGCCGGTGACGAGCCCGGCGAGCCGCAGACGCGCATCGAGCGCGTCGGGATCGAGCTCGACCTGCCGGGTCAGCGCCGCGCGCTCCGCGGTGTGATCGCCCGCGTCGCGCGCGATGGTGACGAGCAGCTCCTGCGCCTCGAGATCCGCGGGTCGCAGCGCCGCCGCTCGCATCGCGTACGCGACCGCGCCCTTGCCGTCGTTACGCTCCTGCCGGATGTTCGCGAGCGCGAAGAGCACGTTGGCATCGCGCGCGGGATCCGCAGCCCGCTCCGGCTCGTGCGCACGATCTGCGAGCGTCTTGAAGCAGTGTTCTGCCGCGTCGAGCTGGTTCTTCGCGAGTGCATCCTTGCAGTCCTCGTACGTGGCGCTCGGAGGCGGCGGGGGAGGCGCCGGCTTCTTGCAGCCGACGAGCAACAGGACGAGGAGCGCGCGCTTCATGCCTTGCCTTCGAGCGGGAGCGAGATGTGGAACGTGGTGCCGCGGCCCGGCTCGCTGTCGCACGTGATGGTGCCGCCGTGCTCGTCGACGATCTTCTTCACGATGGCGAGGCCGAGGCCCGTGCCGTCGCGCTTGCCCGAGGTCGAGAACGCGGTGAACAGCTTGCCGCGGATCGCCGCGGGGATGCCCGGGCCGTCGTCAGCGAAGTCGAGCAGGAGGCTCTTGCCGTCGGAGTCGATGGTCACGAGGAACGTGCCACCGTCCACCATCGCCTGGGCCGCGTTGCGCGCGAGGTTGTGGATGGCGCGGAAAAGCTTGAGCTCGTCGAACAGCGCGACCCCGGTGTAGCGCGCGTCGATGGTGAGCTTGACGTCGTGGTTCTCGAGCTCGCGCGCCAGCTGCTCGCGGATCTCCTTGGCGAAGCGGTTCACGTGCACCTTGCGCACGAGCAGCTTGGACTCGCCGCGCACGAACGCGAGCACCTCGCCGGTCATCGCGCCGAGGATCTCGAACTGCTTCAGGATCGACTG
>JBDTCO010000245.1:0-11211 GCA_039923495.1 Polyangia bacterium | reverse complement strand
CCACGACAGGTCTTGCGACATCGCGCGGCGCTGGAGCGCCGTGTACGCCCTCGTGTCGCGGAAGACGATCATCGCGCGACGCACCGCGGCCTCGAGCGCGACGTCGGTGTTCGCGCCGAACTTGAAGCCGGTGCCGCTGCCGCTCTTGCCGTCGAAGTCGACCACGGAATCGTCGAGGCCGCCGACCGCGCGCACGATCGGCGGAGAGCCGTAGGCCATCGCGTACAGCTGGTTGAGGCCGCACGGCTCGAACTGCGAGGGCATGACGTACAGGTCGCACGCGGCGGTGATGCGGTGCGCGAGGCCCTCGTCGAAGCCGATGTGGACGCGCACGCGATCGGAGTGCGCGGCCGCGAGCTTTTTCATCGCGGCCTCGAGGTCCGGGTCGCCGGTGCCGAGCACGACGAGCTGCAGGCCGTCCTCGAGGAGGCGCGGCATCGCCTCGAGGAGGAGGCCCGTGCCCTTCTGCACCGAGAGTCGCGAGATGCTGCCGACGAGCGGCAGATCGGCGCGCTGCGCAAGGCCGAGCTCGCGCTGCAGCGCCTGCTTGTTCTGCTTCTTCTCCCACAGCGTGTGGGCGTCGTACGGGCGCGGAAGGTACGGGTCGCGCGCAGGTGACCACACGTGGTCGTCGATTCCGTTGAGCACGCCGGAGAGCCGCTTCCCCAGCGTGCGCAGGAGGCCATCGAGGCCGTGGCCGGTCTCGGGCGAGAGGATCTCGCGAGCGTAGCGGGGGCTCACCGTGGTGACGTGCTCGGCGTAGGTGAGCCCTGCCTTGAGGAAGTTCACCTGGCCGTAGAACTCGTAGCCGTCGAGGCCGAAGCCCGAGCGCGGAAACCCGAGCTCCTCGATCACCGCCTCGGGGAAGTAGCCCTGGAAGACGAGGTTGTGCACCGTGAAGACGCGCCGAGGGTGCGGGCGATGCGAAGGCGGCGACTTCGCGTAGATCATCGCGGGGCCAGCCTGCCAGTCGTGGGCGTGCACGACGTCGGGCCACCAGTCGAGCTGATCGGCGATCGCCAGCGCGGCCTTGCAGAAGAGCGCGTAGCGACGCGCGTTGTCGGGCCAGTCGCCGCCGCCACCGGACGGCCCGTACATCCCGTCGCGATCGAACGACGCCGGGTGATCGACGAGCCAGACGCGGCAGCGCTGGCTCGCACCGAGCGGGCCTTCCCACAGCTCCACCTCGATGGTCTCGGGTCCGAGCTGAACGGGGAAGCGACGCAGCCTGCGCGCGAGCGTCGAGTCGAGCCCACGCTCTGCGATGTGGCGATAGCGCGGGAGCACGACGACGACCTCGTGACCACGCGCCGCCAGCGCCGGCGGCAAACCGGCGAGCACGTCGCCGAGCCCGCCGGTCTTGGCGAACGGCGTCAGCTCGGAGGCGACGTGCATGATCCTCACGGCGTCACCTCGCGCAAGAAGCGCGCAGCCTCCTCCGGTGGCGTCGGGTTGATGTGGGAGCCCGAGCCCCACTCGAAGCCCGCGGGTGTCGACAGCGACGGCATGATCTCGAGGTAGTAGTGGTAGTACGCGACCTCACCGACGGCGAACGGCACGGTGTGGAGCGAGATGTTGTAGGGCGGATCGTCGAGGCCGCGCTCGAGCTTCGAGAGGGCGGTCTTGAGCGCATCGGCGAGGCCACGCAGCTCCGGCGACTGCGCGAGCTCGAACGACGCGCGGTGCTGCCGCGGCGTGACCCACAGCTCGAACGGGAAGCGCGACGCCCACGGCGCCATCACGACGTGCTCGCCGTTGTCGTACACGAGGCGCGTCTTGTCGCTTCGCTCCTTGTGCACGATGTCGCACATCACGCAGCGCTCCTTGTGCGTGTAGTAGGCCTGCATGCCGGCGAGCTCGCGCGACACCGTCGTGGGCACGATGGGCAGGGCGACGAGCTGCGAGTGCGGGTGCTCGAGGCTGGCGCCGGCCGCGCGCCCGTGGTTGCGGAACACCATCACGTAGCGGAAGCGCATGTCGCGCTTGAGGTCGAGCATGCGGTCGCGATACGCGACGAGGAGTTGCTCGATCTCGTCGATGCTCATCTGACCGAGCCTCCGGTCGTGGACCGGCGTCTCGACGATGACCTCGTGCGCGCCGATACCGTTCATGCGATCGAACGGTCCGTCGCCCTCGCGATCGAGCGTGCCCTCGACCTTGAGCGCGGGGAACTTGTTGGGGAACACGCGCACGCTCCACCCCGGCGCGTTCGGGCGCGAGGCCGGTCCGTCGGAGGGACGGTGCGAGTAGAGCTCGGGCGGCGTCTTCAGCTCCTGGCCGGGACAAAAAGGGCACAGGCCGACGCGGGGTGTCTCCCGATCGATGGTGTAGTCCTGCGGCCTTCGCGAGCGGTCGGTGGCGATGACGACCCAGCGATCGACGAACGGGTCCTTGCGTAGCTCGGGCATCACAGATCCTTGGCGGTCAGCTCGAGCGAGAGCTCGAGGGGCTGGCCGGCGTTGAGGCGGACGGTGTAGCGAGGCACCACGACGGAGCCCTGGTAGGTGCGCTCGAAGCCACCCTCCGAGCTCGAGACGGTCTCGAGTGGAAAGCGCCACACGTCGACGGGCCACGAGGGCAAGATCGACAGCTGAAAGCCGTTGGCGCGGTTGACGAGCTCGAGCTCGGTCACGTTCGCGAACAGGCCCGTCGAGGCGAGCAGCTGCTCCTCGGCGGACAGCGTGCGGCCCGGGATGGCAAACACGCGCTCGGGCGACCGACCGTCGAGCAGCGTGAGCGCGAGCTCCGGCGCGAAGACAACGTCGAGCGGCTCGCCGTCGCCGAGCGTGAGCGTGTAACGCACCGACAGCTGCGAGCCTGAGAGCGTGTAGCGCTTCTCGAGGCGCACCGGCCGACCGTCGACGTGGCCGTCGCGCGCGAGCGCGATGATGCCGAGCGGTGCCGTGGTGCGCGCGTACACCGCACCGACGAAGTCGCCGCGCTCGCGATGACGGTTGGTCGCGTACGCCTCGAGCGGATCGTCGCCGAAGAGGAAGCGATCGACGAAGCAGTGGCGAGGCCGAGCATCGTAGGCGAGCAGGCGCTCGAGCCCCGCCTCCTTCGCGCGCGCGCCATCGTGCCCACCTGCCTGCTGCGCGCGCACCTTGTCGTGATAGCCCTCGTTGCGACGCGCGAGGACGTTGGTGAGCAGGAACGTCTTGTCGCGGCAGGCGAGCTGCTCGAGCGCGCCGCCATCGTGGGGCCGCACCATGATCGCGAGCTGCGCGGAGCGGAGTGCCACCTCGTCACGCAGGTCGGCGTCGTGGTCGCGCGTGTCTTCGACGAGCGCGGGCGCCGCCGCGGAGGGGTGCGCCCAGCTCGGGGCGGGTCCACCCAGCGCGGCATCGGTGAAGGCCTCGGCGATGAGCAGCTGCCTGTACACGGCGTCGCGCAGGTAGTTGAGGTAGATCCCGCCGAAGAGGCCATGCCAGTAGGCGCAGTTGCACTGCGCGCGATACAGCGCGTTGCGCGCGACGTCGAGGTCCGGGGTGCTCCCGCCGCGGGTCGCGAGCTCCAGCCGATCGGAGACGCCGATCATCCGCTTGTGCATCTGGTTCGCCTCCTCGTACTTCGTGAGGAAGCCCTGCCAGATCCCGCCGCGCACGAACGGTCGTGCGCGCTCGAGCTCGCCGCGCTCGCCGAGCCGATGACGGAGCGCGAGATATTCGCTCTGCGCGGATGCAGGCAGCGACCACTCGCCCATCTCCTCGTACGACGCCGTCGGCAGGTACACGCGACCCTGCGGCGGCGTGCGCTCGAGCTCGTCGGCGAAGTGGCTGCTCTCGACGTTCGACGAGCCCTCGATCATCCGGAAGAACCCGTCGAGCCAGCCCTTGTTCCACACCCAGTCGAACGTGCCCGGCCACAGCCCGAACTTCTCGCCGTCGTCACCGTACGTGACCGCACCGGAGGCCTCGCGGTCGAACTCGGCGAGCACCTCGCGCGCACGGTGCGGCTCCCAGAACGGGATCGACTCGCGCAGGCGCCTGTCGATGGGAAACACCGCGAGCGGCTGGCCCGACTTCTCGGTGACGTGGTACCCGCGCAGCGTGCCGCCGAGTCCCGCCGCGCGAAAGTGGCTGTCGTCGACCAGCGTGAAGCGCATGCCCGCCTCGACGATGGGACGCACCAGCCCGGGCTCCCACACGCGCTCGGCGAGCCACATGCCGTCCGGCCGCTTGCCGAAGTGGCGCTCGAGGTAGTCGGCCATCATCACGATCTGCCCGATGGCGTCGCGCTCCGGCAGGATCGACAGCATCGGCTCGTAGAAGCCGCCACCGAGCAGCTCCACCTGACCGCGTCCCACGAGCACGCGCAGCCGCGCGAAGTAGTCCGGCCGGTTCAGCTCGATCCACTCGAGCAGCGGACCCGTGTGGTGCAGCGACACCTTCATGCGCGGGTGCGCGTACAGCGCGTCGATGATCCGCACGTAGCAGGTGTCGTACGCCGACTGCATCACGTCGCCGAAGTTGCCCTCCGGCTGATGGTTGTGGATGGCGAAGAGGAGGCGGAGCGACATCAGCGTCGGCTGGCGGAGGTGACGGTGTTCTCGACGAGGCACGCGATGGTCATCGGCCCGACGCCGCCTGGCACCGGCGTGATGACGCTCGCGCGCTCGGCGGCCGGCGCGAACTCGACGTCGCCGCACAGCTTGCCCGCGCGCGGACCCTGCGTGAGGCGGTTGATGCCGACGTCGATCACGGCTGCGCCTTCCTTGATCCACGCGCCGCGCACGAACTCGGCCTTGCCGATGGCGGCGATGACGACGTCGGCGCGGCTCACGCGCTCGGCAAGGTCGCGCGTCTTCGAGTGCAGGATGCTGACGGTGGCGCTCTTGCCGAGCAGCAGCGCTGCCATCGGTCGTCCCACGATGTTGGAGCGCCCGAGCACGACGGCGTCGGCACCCTCGAGCTTCACCTCGGCGCGCTCGAGCAGGCGGATGACCCCGAGCGGCGTGCACGGCACGTAGCGCGGCTGGCCCGTCCACAGGCGTCCGACGTTCTCGGGGTGGAAGCCGTCGACGTCCTTGTCGGGTGAGATCGCCTCGATGACGCGCGCCTCCGAGATCTGCTTCGGCAACGGCAGCTGCACGAGGATGCCGTCGACCGCCGGGTCCTGGTTGAGCTGCGCGACGAGCGCGAGCAGCGCGTCCTCCGTGGTGTCGGCGGCAAGCTTGTGATCGATGACCGCGACGCCGGCCTCCTCGCACGCCTTCGTCTTGTTGCGGACGTAGACATGCGACGCCGGATCTTCACCGACGAGGACGACCGCGAGGCCGGGCGTGACGCCGCGCTGGCGCAGCACGTCGACCTTGAGCTTCTGCTCCGCGCGCAGGGTCTGCGCGATGGCCTTGCCGTCGAGGACGAGCGACATCGAGCTAACCGATCTTGGCAGGACGCGAGAGGGTGCGAATGACGGCGGCCTGGAGCGCCTGGAACGACGGTGGCGTCTCGAGCACCTCGTCGGCGCCGTCGCTGCGACCGAGCTCGCGCGCGCCGAGGTCGCTCGACAGCAGGATCACGGGAGCGGCCGAGACGCGTCGCAGCTGCTCGACGGTGCGCGCCGACAGCGAGGCCGCGCGCTCGATGTCGAGGATCACGAGATCGGGCTCACCCGCGAGCGCGACCTCGGCCTCTTCGAGCGACATCGCCTCGAGCACCTCGCAGCTGATGATCGAGCGCACGTAGCGGCCGAGCTGCGTGAGGCGCTCGGGCGTGCCCGCGAGCACGAGCACCGTGAGGCCCTCGAACTCCTGCACCATCTTGTCGATGGCAGCGCCGTAGCGCTCGTCGAGGTCGTGCAGCTGGAAGCCCATGCCGTCGGGCATTCCATCTGGAGATGCCTGGCGGATCCACGCGACGACCCCGGCGAGGTCGAAGGCACCGACGTTCGGAACCTCGAGCCGCAGCGCGACCTCCGTGCCGATGGGCAGCGACGTCTCCGACTCGATGAAGATGCCACCGCGCGAGAGGTTCACCGAATAGGACACGAGGAACGCGCCCTGTGTCCGGTACGCGACCGCGAGCTTGGCAGGCAGTCGGGTGTCGCGACGGGGTGGAGTGCTCATTACCGCCTGAGCATCTTCTCGAGCAGCGTGTCGAGCTGGTCGAGCGAGTGGTACTCGATCTCGATGGTGCCGCGCTGCGGGTCCTTCTGAGCGACTCGCACGCGTGTCGCGAGCGCGCGCTCGAGGCGCTGCTCGAGATCGCGTACGGCTGCGCTCGGCGGGACCGTCTGCGGACCCTTCTTGTCCTCCACAACCGCCGGCGACCGTTCCTTGCGCACGAGCTGCTCGGTCTGACGCACCGACATCTGACGCGCGATGACCCGCTCGGCAGCTCGCTCCATCGACGCGCCGTCCTCGAGACCGAGGAGCGCGCGGGCGTGGCCCATCGAGAGGCGCCCTGCGCCGACCATGGCGCGTACGTTCCCCGGCAGCTTGAGCAGCCGCAGCGCGTTCGTGACGGTGGAGCGCTCCTTGCCGACGCGATCGGCGAGCTTCTCCTGCGTGTAGCCGTGATCCGTGACGAGGCGCTGGTACGCCTCGGCCTCCTCGATCGGGTTGAGATCCTCGCGCTGGAGGTTCTCGACGAGCATCAGCTCGAAGGCGTCCTTCAGCGTGACCTCCTTGACGACGACGGGCACGGCGCGCAGGCCCGCCTTCTGCGCCGCGCGCCAGCGACGCTCGCCGGCGACGATGTGGTATCCGCCGCCCTCGCGGACGCGCACGACGAGCGGCTGCACGAGGCCCTGGTTGCGGATGGACTCCGACAGCTCGACGAGCTTCTGATCGTCGAACACATGGCGCGGGTTGTCGTCGGAAGGGTAGAGGTCCTCGATCGCGCACTCGAAGAACTCGCGCGATAGCACGGCGTGCGCGGCGGACTGCTGTGAGGGCGGCGACCCTGCCCCGGGGATGAGCGCCGCGAGCCCGCGACCGAGTGCCTTGCGTTTATCGGTGTTGCTCATTCGTCCGTTTCTCAGGCCGCGAGGTGTCGGTCGCGGTGGAGGAGCTCTTGGGCGAGCGCGAGATAGCTCTGGCTGCCCGACGAGCGAACGTCGTAGAGGCAGATGGGCTTGCCGTGCGAGGGCGCCTCGGAGAGACGCACGTTGCGCGGGATGCTCGTGGTGTAGACCTTGTCCGGGAAGTGCGTGCGCACCTCGTCGGCGACCTGCTGGGTGAGGTTGGTGCGCAGGTCGACCATCGTGAGCACGATGCCGGCGAGCTCGAGCGTCGGATTGAAGGCGTTGCGGACCTGCTCCATGGTCTCGACGAGCCGCGAGAGGCCTTCGAGCGCGTAGTACTCGCACTGCATCGGGATGACCACGGCCGTCGCTGCGACGAGCGAGTTGAGCGTGAGCAGGCCGAGGCTCGGCGGGCAGTCGATGATGACGTAGTCGTACATCGCCATGACGGGGGCGAGCGCGCGCTTGAGGCGCTGCGCACGCTCGTCGACACCGACGAGCTCGATCTCCGCACCGGCGAGCTCGCGCGTGGCGGGCACGAGCCACAGGCCCGGAACCTCCGTGAGCTGGGTGAGCTCGCGCACCGAGCGATCGAGCACGAGCGCCTCGTAGATCCCCTCCTGCACCGAGCCGCGCGGCATGCCGAGGCCGGAGGTCGCGTTGGCCTGCGGGTCCATGTCCACCACGAGCACACGTCGACCCTTCTGGGCCAGCGAGGCCGCCAGGTTCACCGATGTGGTCGTCTTCCCGACGCCGCCTTTTTGGTTCGCTATCGCGAGGATCCGCGTCATGTGGGCGCTCCGCACGGACTTTTAGCACGTCCGATCGTGTGCATGCGGCGAGCTGCGATCACGTGGTCAAAAAATTTGTGATGGGTGAGGACACCACGTACTTTGTGCGAACAACACACACATGTAGGTGGAGGTCAGGCATGCGAGGCTACGCGGTTCCGAAGGTGTATCGGTCGTTCGAGGAGTTCGAGCGCGACGAGCTGCGCAAGCTCGACGGCATTCACCTCAGCATCGACGAGATGCTCGACGAGATGTTCCCCACCCCCGCATCCGGGGACCCCAAGAACGACACGAAGGCGAGTGCACAGTGAGCCACAAGATCCGCAGCACCTTCTCCCGCATCATCGCCAACGACATCTCCTTCTTCATGACGCTCGGCTTCCTCACGGGCAGCTGCATCGGCATCCACCTCGCGCTCGCCTGAGCACGGGCGCAGCGCACCTGCGCTGCGAGCGCGGCGTGCTTACTTCGCGTTGGGCTTCGCGTCGGGCTTCACGTCGGCCGCGAGGCGCATGTGCACGATGCGGTCGGGGTTCGTGACCGTGCCGTTGTTGGCCTCGCTGCCTGCCTTGATCTGATCGACGAACTGCATGCCGTCGGTCACCTCGCCCCAGATCGTGTACTGGCCATCGAGGCTGGGAGCGGGCGCGAACATCAGATAGAACTGGCTGTTCGCGCTGTTCGGGTTCTGCGTGCGAGCCGCACCGACGGTACCGCGGACGAACTTGGCCGCGGTCGTGAACTCGGCGGGGAGGTCGGGGAGCTTGCTGCCACCCGTACCGGTGCCGCTCGGATCGCCGCCCTGTGCCATGAAGCCGGGGATGACGCGGTGAAACGGCGTGTTGTCGTAGAAGCCCATCTTGCAGAGCGTCTTGATGCGCTCCACGTGCTTCGGCGCGAGGTCGGGCCTGAGCTTGATGACGACGCGGCCCTGCTTGAGGTCGAGGTAGACCGTGTTCTGCGGATCGAGCTTCGCCTTGGGATCGGCGTATGCGGTGCCGACCGCAGTGGAAACGACGAAGAAAGCGGCAACGGGAACGAGCCAGGACGTGTGCATGAGGTTCTCCTGCGCGGCAGTATAGGCAAGCGCGAGCGCGTGCGCGACTGTCATGCACGCGCTGCAACGGGAGTGCCGTTGACGCAGCGTGTTCGCCGTCATACGTTGCGCTCCTAGTGGAGTGTGCGATCTACACGTCGCTCACGCAGAGGAGACAACGTAGATGACCAAAGTGAAGGGTGGACCCACCGGCGAAGGTGGACCCGTCGAGGTGCCGGAGGTGCTGTCGATCCTCCCGCTGCGCAACTCGGTGCTCTTCCCCGGGTCGATCATCCCGATCGACGTCGGCCGTCGCAAGAGCGTGCGTCTCGTCGAGGAGGCCATCTCGAAGGAGAAGCCGGTCATCGGCATCCTCACGCAGCGTGACGCGCGCACCGAGGATCCGACCGAGGGCGACATGTACACCGTCGGCTGCGCAGCGCGCATCCTCAAGGTGATCAAGCTCGCGAAGGACAACTTCTCGGTCATCCTGCAGGGCGTCTCCCGCATCAAGGTGCAGGAGTACAACCAGCAGGAGCCGTTCATCACGGCGCGCGTGCAGGCGATTCCGGATTCCACCTCGACCGATGTGGAGCTCGATGCGCTGGTCATGAACCTGCGCGACATCTTCAAGCGCGTCGTCAAGCTGATGCCCGAGATGCCGAAGGAAGCCGGTGCGCTCGTGGAGAGCGTCACGGAGCCCGGGCAGCTCGCCGATCTCATCACGTCCAACATCGACATCCAGGTCGACGAGAAACAGGACGTGCTCGAGACCTTCGATTTAAAAGCCAGAATGAGAACTGTCTTGCAATTCGTATCTCGACAACTCGAGGTGCTGAAAGTGCGAGAAAAGATAAACACGCAGGTCCAGGAAGAGATGGGCCGCAACCAGCGCGAGTACGTCCTGCGCCAGCAGCTCAAGGCCATCAAGGAAGAGCTCGGCGAGCTCGACGACTCTGCGGGTGATCTCGACGACTTCAAGGAGAAGATCGTCGAGGCGAAGATGCCGCCCGAGGTCGAGAAGACCGCGAACAAGCAGTTCGAGCGCCTCAAGGTCATGCAGCCGTCGTCGGCGGAGTACACCGTCACGCGCACGTACCTCGAGTGGCTCGTCGAGCTCCCGTGGTCCATCAGCACCGAGGACAAGCTCGACATCCAGGAGGCACGCGACATCCTGAATGCCGATCACTACGACCTCGAGAAGGTGAAAAAACGCATCCTCGAGTACCTCGCGGTGCGCAAGCTCAAGGCCGACAAGAAGGGCCCGATCCTCTGCCTGCTCGGCCCGCCCGGCGTCGGCAAGACGTCGCTCGGTCGCTCCATCGCCAAGGCGATGGGACGCAAGTTCGTGCGGATCAGCCTCGGCGGCGTGCGCGACGAGGCCGAGATCCGTGGTCACCGTCGGACGTACGTCGGCTCACTTCCCGGTCGCATCATCCAGTCGCTCAAGAAGGCGGGCACCAACAACCCGATCTTCATGCTCGACGAGCTCGACAAGCTCGGGCACGACTTCCGCGGCGATCCGGCGTCCGCGCTCCTCGAGGTCCTCGATCCCGAGCAGAACAACTCGTTCTCCGATCACTACCTCGAGGTGCCGTTCGATCTGTCGAAGGTCATGTTCCTCGCGACGGCCAACGTCATCGATCCGATCCCGCCGGCGCTCAAGGATCGTCTCGAGATCCTCGACATCACGGGCTACACGCGCGACGAGAAGCGCAACATCTCGCGCCAGTTCCTCGCGCCCAAGCAGCTCGAGGAGCACGGCATCAAGACCGACCAGGTCGAGATCACCGACGAGGCAATCTCCGAGGTCATCGATAGCTACACGCGCGAAGCCGGTGTGCGTAGCCTCGAGCGCGAGCTCGGCTCGGTGTGCCGCGGCATCGCCGTGAAGATCGCCGAGGGCTCGACCGAGAAGTTCGTCGTCAAGAAGGAAGACATCGCGGAGTACCTCGGGCCGGAGAAGTACCAGTCCGAGGTCGCCGAGCGCACCGCCGAGCCAGGCGTGGCCACGGGCCTCGCGTGGACCCCGGTGGGTGGCGACATCCTCTTCATCGAAGCCACCCGCATGCCGGGCAAGGGCACCATGGTGCTCACCGGTCAGCTCGGCGACGTCATGAAGGAGTCGGCACAAGCGGCGCTCTCGTTCGTGCGCACCAACGCGCGCTGGCTGGGCATCGAGGAGAACTTCCTCGAGAAGACCGACATCCACGTGCATATCCCCGCGGGCTCGATCCCGAAGGACGGCCCGTCGGCCGGTGTCACCATGTTCACGGCGCTCGCGTCGATGCTCACGGGCAAGCCGGTCCGCAACGACGTCGCCATGACGGGTGAGATCACGCTGCGCGGCAACGTCCTGCCCGTCGGCGGAATCAAGGAGAAGATGCTCGCGGCCCACCGCGCCGGCATCAAGCGCGT
>JBDTCO010000244.1:0-5074 GCA_039923495.1 Polyangia bacterium | reverse complement strand
TGAAGTTGTCGTACAGGTCGATGGTGACGGGGCCGACCGGTAGGATCGTAAGTCCGGTGCCAGCCTGGACGTTGAACTGGCGCGGGGGGCGGCGGCCGGTGCTGGAGACCAGCCACTCGCGATAGTCGAGACCCGCTCCGATGTGGAACAGGACCTTCTGTCCGATTGAACGGCTCTCGATGGTAAAGTTCGGCGTGAGGCGCAGCGCGAGGCCCTGCGTGGTGTTCGCCGTCTGATAAAAGACGTTGGAGTCATAGCGGAGCTCCGCGCCGGCCCCGACATGCAGAAGGAAACGGCTCCCGAGCGCGATCCCATCCCCCAGCGTCGGAGCAGAAGGCGCACCGCCGGCTGCCGTCGACTGCGCACTCGCAACGCCGCCGCCAGCGACGGTGGCAAGCGCGATGATGGCCAAGGCTACGAACTGTAGTCGGATGCGCATTAGGATAATCAGGACTCTCGAAAGGGTAGGTCGATACGGCGAGCAGCCTAGAGGACCAGGGTGCCGTAGTCAACTGTAGGTAGGTGTGAACGGGAAGGTCGCTTCCGTGGAAACGGAAGGCCCTCCGGGCGGGCTACGCGAAGGGCGAAGCCTCGGGCGGGCGCGTCGCCGTGGGAGGTACGCCGGCGATCGGGATCGTGGGATCGTCGACGGGGATGTTCGGATCGACCTCGACGTCGACGCGGGTCTCGCCGACGTAGCTCACGTCTTCGCCCGCGCAGCCCTCGGCTTCGGTGCCGAGCACGAGGACCTTCTGGTAGACGATGTTGGTCCGATCGAAGCCGTGGTTGCGCGCGCCGTCGTCGTGCTTCTGCGCCGCGAGCTCGATGGAGGCCACGGACTGGTTGCCGACGGCGAGGTAGCCGCGCACCTGCACGAGCTTGTCGGATGTGCAGTTGACCATCACCATGTCGCGCTTGGTCTCGGCGCGACGCTGGAGCGCCACGACGCGCTTCTCGGTGGCCGCCATCTGCCCCTGCATCTGGTGCGCGCGGGAGAGCGTCTCTTCGGGCGTGAGCGTGGCGGCATCCGCCGCAGTGAGGGGGCCCGAGCTACTGCCGGGCGCGAGCTTCTCGCTGCGCACGCCTGCGAGCGAGATGCCCGAGAGCAGCACACCGCCCGCGACAACCACCCAACGCTTCGAATTCAAAGACATATCTACCCTCACCTGTGAAACGGCAGCAACCTAACACCACGACTCTACCCTGGATCCTGATCGAGATCTAGATGCTCGTAACTGTTACTTGGACGCCTGGAAAATGAACGGATACGAGAACTGCGCCGAGCCGCCGCCCTTGGGCGCCGGGAGGCGCCAGCTGAGCACGCGCTGCTTGATGCAGCCCGCGACCTCGTCGTCCTTCATGGTGTCGTTCTCGATGTCGGCCGAGGTCACCTTGCCGATGGCGGAGATCTCGAACCGCAGCTGGATCTTGCCGCTCAGGTTCGGGTTGCGCTTGAGGCCTGTCTCGTAGCACGCCGTGATGGCGCCGAGGTGGCTGCGGATCTCCTTCACGAGGATGCTCGGGTCGAGCGTGCCGTCGGCGTCGATGGGCGCCGAGGACGTCTTGACGGTCCCGCGGACCGCGTGCTCTCCGGTGCGCTCCCCTGTGCCGACGGTGCCCGGACCGCTGGCCATGAGCGAGCTGCCGCCCTTGGCCGAGCCCGTGCCGCCGGTGCCCTTGCCGTGGATACCGCCCGCGCCAGATTCGCCGCCGACCGAGACGCCACCGACGGAGTTGAAGACCTTGCCCGCGTCACCCGACACGTCGCCGGTCTTCAGCAGGTCAGCGATACCGCCGCCTTCACCCTTGGCGCCGAGGATCTTGAGGACGCCCTGGCTCTGGATCTTCTGCTCGAGCGCCGCACGACGTGCTGCAGCCTCGGCGGCCTTCTCTTCTTCGGTCTTCTGCGCCTTCGGTGCGCTCACGCTCTTTTGCGAGCTCGAGGCCTGATGCTCCACCTTCTTCTCGGCGTTCGGGTCGACCTTCTTCTCCTCGACCTTCTTCTCCTCGACGTGCTTCGGCACGATGAGCTGCGCGAAACGATCGGGCAGCTCCTCGATGTCGGGCTTGCGTGGGAAGTCGACGTTGCGAAGATAGATGACGAACGCGAAGTGCGTGAGGAACGAGGCGGCGAGCACCCACACGAGCATCCAGTCGAGGTTCTGCAGCGTCGACGAGCGCACCGATGCGGGCAGCTGCGGACGCGGCTGCACCGGCGGCGGTGCAACGAACTGGAACAGCACCTTCACGTCGCCGATGACGATCTTGCCGCGCGACTTCTCGCTCAGCATGACGTGGTACAGGCCATTCTTCTTCTCGGCCTTGCCGGCCTGGCGCAGCGCGGGCAGCGCGACGACGCTGTCGCCGAGCGAGATGCGGCCGTCCATGCCGTCGGAGAAGTTGAGCGCGTAACCCTGTGGGGTCAGCTCGAAGAGGGTGAACGTGCGGGGCAGCGCGTTGGAGGCGGGAACGACGAAGGTGTTCTTCGCCGACTGACCGACGGTGACGTTCTCGCGCTTTCGCACGAGCCGCTCCTCGACGATCTTCTCGCCCTGGATGATGCCGATGCGCAGGATCTTGGGCGCGTCGGCGCTGCTACCACGTGGTTTAGCCTGGGCCATTCGTCGTTCCCTTAGAAGGGGTGCTTTCCCGTGGCTTCGAGGATCTTCGGCAGAAAGTCCTGCTTCAGGGACTCCCAGTCGTAGTCCATGGATGAACGCTGCAGAACGTAGAACGCGTTCGGCTTTTGAATGCGCCCCTCGACCACGATGCCTTCTGTGATGCGAAAGATCTTCTGACCCGAGGCCGAGCGCTCGACCTTCACCTTCGGCGCGGAGCCGGCAGCCGGATCGGTGGGTGCGTCCTGTGCCAAGGCAGCACTGGACACGAGGAGCGAGGCAAGGAGGAGCTTCCGCATCACTTCTTCCCCGTGGTTGCAGCGGGCGCAGGCGCAGCGGGCGCAGGTGCGGCAGGCGCACCTGGTGCGGCCGCGCCGTCCTTCGGCTTGTTGCGGTCCTGCTGACGCTTCATGCGGTCGATACGCTTCGCCTCCCGATCGATCTGGGTCCTGCAGTCGTTGATGTAGGTGTCGACCGGATCGTCCTTGGTGATCTTGTAGCCGGCGAGCTGCTTGTACTTGTTGAAGTGGCTGATCGCGGTGTTGAGCTTCTCCGTCAGATCGATGGGACCCTTCGGGCCCGGCATCTCTTTGGCGTCGAGGTACAAGATCCCGAGATCGAACCACGCATCGGCCAGGTTCGGGTCGAGCTCGAGCGCGGTCCTGTACTCCTTTTCGGCGTCCGCATAGCGCATCTTGCCGCGGTAGGCCGAGCCGAGGTTCAGGTGGGCGCGAGGCGACTTGCCCATGAGCTTGACCGCGCGCTCGCCGGCAGCGACGGCGCCATCATAGTTCTTGGCGAACAGGTACTGCGCCGTGAGGTTCAGCCAGCCGGGCCCGAACTTGTCGTCGGCCCCTGTGGCCTTCTTGAAGCCGGCGGTGGCCCCGATGCGGTCGTCGCGGTTGAGCGCGAGGAAGCCGAGCAGGTTGTAACACTCGGCGTCGTTCTGGCCCTTCTGCTTGCCCGAGTCGATGGTCTTGCCGATCTCGACGATGGACCCCGCGAGCTCGTACTTCTTGAGGTGGTAGTACGCCTTCGCCATCACGATCATGGCCGGCACGTAGCGCTCGTCACGACCGAGCGCGAGCTTCGACTGCCGGATCGCGTCCTCGTAGCGACCGCGCGAGAGGAGATCCTGCGCGACCTTCGTGTCCGGCGCGGGATCGCCCTTGGTCTCCTGCGGCAGGTTCGGCGCGGGGGCCTTCCCGGCCGCGAACGCCGGGGTCATGACGAACAGGCCGAGCGCGAGGCTCGCGTTGCGGAAGGTCTTCGTTGTCCTCGTCACTACGGCGTCTCCATCTGGATGCGCTCGTCCTTCACCAGCGGGAAGAGGTCGGGCTTGTACTGGTTGGCGCGGAGGCGCGCCAGGCGCGTCCACTCGTTCGACACGCCGAGCTTGCCGGCCTGCTCGAGCGTCGTGCCGTAGCGCTTCACGGCCTCGTCGTCGACCTGCGAGACGGCCTGCTCGATCTGCTCGCGGTACACGTCGCAACCTTCCGGCCCGAGCTTCTTGACCTCGGGCGGGCACGGCGCGGCGAGCAGCGCCCTCGAGAACGTCTCGTACATGTAGCCCGTGCGGAAGTACGCGGCGAGCGTCCAGTTGGCGCGCTTGAACGCGAGGACCTTGTTGTACTCGGCGACGTCGTCCTGCACGGCCTTCTTGAACGCGCTGATCGACTCGACGAGCTTCTTGCCCCCGCCCTGGATCTTCGCGTGCTCGATGGCCGGCAGACGCTGCTCCGTGAGGATGAACGCCGCGTGCGCCGGGTACTCGGCCTGGTCGGACGCGGGCGCGACGTTCGCGCCATCGGCGACGATCTTCTTGTACATCCGGTCGGCGGCTGCTCGATCCTTCTTGGTCTCGTACGCCGTCGCGATCTTGAACTCGGCCTCGAGCTTGCGCTGCCCGCCCTTCGGGTCGTTCCCGTACGTCTTGATGTAGTCGTTCATCGCCTTGATGGTCGCGTCCGGGTTCTTCATCTTCTCGGTGATGAGCGCCGCGCGATACGCCGCCTCGGACTGATCATCGCGCTTCACGTTCTTGTCCGCCGCGTAGCGCCGGAACAGCTCGGCGGCCTTTGCGTAGTCCTGATCGTTCTCGAGGATGCTGGCGGCGTTGTAGACGGCGTCCGTGCGGTGCGTCGACGCTGCGAAGCGCGGGTCCTGCGCGAGGCGAAGGTAGCTGACGACCGCCTTGTCGAACTCGAAGCCCTTCTGGTACGAGGCCGCCGTCCGGAAGAGCGCATCGTCGACGAACTTCGACTGCGGGTACTCGGTGACGATGCGCTCGTAGAGCTTGGTGGCCGCGACGAAGCGCTTCACGTTCTCGTACGCGACGGCGGCGTTATTGAGCGCCTTGTCGGAGTCGTCGCCCTTCGGATCTGCGTCGACGATCTGCACGTACAGAGCGGCGGCCTCCTCGAACTTCTTGTCGGCGAAGAGCTGATCGGCGCGCT
>JBDTCO010000243.1:0-3568 GCA_039923495.1 Polyangia bacterium | reverse complement strand
CGAGTACCGCCTGATCCTGCGTCTCACGTCTCCGCCGGTCAAGCCCGGCGTCTCCGTCGGTAAGGCAGATTACATCCACTGGTGCGAGGCGCGTGGCTCCGCCCGCGCACCGACGGGGAGCGCTGGGTAGGTCAGTCGCACGCGGGAGAGTCGATGCCGTCGACGCCGCCAAGGCCATCCTCGATGGCGAGGAGCTGTTGCCCCGGCCGCCACGGTCGACCTCGCGGCGGTGCCCGCGCAGGCAGGCCGAGGTGACGGAGGATCTTCTGTGCCACACGCTCGTCCTCGATCACCGAGACCAACCGCATTGGACCGGCGCACCGAGGGTACACCAGCACGGACAGCCCCCAGGTTCTCTTCATCAGCGCCGCCCATGGCAGCCGACGGGCGCGCTCGGGATCGTCGGGTCCTACGAGGTCAGCACGGAGCGTCGGAACAGCAGCAGGATGTCCTGCATCGACGCGAGGTGCGCGAGCAGGCGGCTGTATGGCAGGACCAGCTGACTCGTGGCAGACACGCGGGTATCATGCCACCGGCGACGATGGACGACCGCGAAAAAGTGAACAGCGCGCTGCCTGCTTACGAAAAGCAGCTCGCGCGCTTTCATCGGGCCTTCGAGCGCGAGCTCGAGGCCATCGTGGCCGAACTGCCGCTGGACGACGGGATGCGGGTGCTCGACCTCGCATGTGGTGACGGGTTTTACACGCGGCGCATCGCCGAGCGGTTGGGCAAGGACGGCGCGGTGGTCGCGGTGGACATCAGTTGCGCCTACCTGGCCGAGGCTCGGAAGGACGTCACCCGTGGGCCGGGGCAGGCGCGGGTAGACCTCGTGGCGGCCTCGCTCGATCAGTTGCCATTTCCCGACGGCGTCTTCGATCTGGTGTGGTGCGCGCAGAGCCTGTTCTCGCTGCCCGATCCCGTCGTGGCAGTCCGGCACATGGCGCGGGTGGTGCGGCCCGGCGGTGTGGTTGCCGTACTGGAGAACGACACGCTGCATCAGGTGCTGCTGCCATGGCCGGTCAATCTCGAGCTGTCGCTCCGCACGGCCGAGCTGCGCTGCCTGTCGGAGTACGAGGGCGGCTCGAGCAAGTTCTACGTCGGGCGCCGGTTGCCGGCCATCTTCGCGGCGGCTGGCCTGGAGCCGGTGCGTCTGACCACGCACGGCTTCGATCGCCTAGCGCCGCTGGCCGAGGTCGAGCAGGCGCTGCTGCAGACCTATCTCGACGAGCTCTCCGAGCGCGTCGCGCCGTATCTCGACGACCCGTTGCTGGCGGAGCTGCGCCGGCTGGTCGATCCTGCCTCGCCCCAGCACCTCTTGCGCCAGCCGCACCTGTCGCTGACCTGGCTCAACGTGCTGGCGTTCGGTCGTAGCCCAGGTTGAGCATGCTCTGGGCGACGCGCAGAAACGCCTGCGCACGGGGGAGAAAAGCAGTTCCAAAGGGTTTGGGTGTGGCCCCGGCAGCAGCTTCTCTCCGTCCGCGATGACGCCGACCGTTTCGACGGGATCGACTCGCCTGCGTTCGACTGACCTACCCAGCGCTCCTCGTCGGTGCGAAGGCGGAGCCGTGCCGACGCACCTGCGAATGTAAATGCGTTCACCAACGGGAATGGCGGAGTTGACGCTCGAGGGCGCTTGAACCCAGCGATGTTGGCTCGGCCGTGGTACGACGAGAACGCGACCGTGCAGATCGTTTATCCTATGCTCTGCGCTAGCTGCGGAGCGGCTTCGGGACGTCGGGACTGACAGTGCTCTGCCTCGCGGATGGGGAGTGGCGGCGCTGGTCCAAACGCAAGCACCCGAAAGAAGTTTTGATTGAACCGGGCACATCATTTGCTCAATGGAGGCTCACTCCGCAAACACCGACAAGAGCAACGGCGTCGTCGTCTACCGGACGGCCACGGTGGCTTCGGGGCGAGTCATCGAGCACCCAGGGAGAGACATCGCGTACCAGCCGCGGGAAGAAGGTCGCTTCGAGAAGGCCGTTCCGATCTCCGCTGCGCGAAAGCGCGAGCTCGAGTAAGAGTCACCCAAAACTCGGTCGTGTGTGCTGCTGATGTGGCCAGAACTTCGACCATCGGTCGGTGTAGACGAGGAGGCCCTTCGCAGCGTGCACGCGCGGCGGACGAGCGAGACCACGTAGCGTTCTGATGTGAAGGAACGGATGCCGTGGCAGCGCGCCGCTGTCAGGGCAGGCTCACGGCCGTCCGGGCGACCCACCCACCGCGCCTGTCGCCGGTGGCACTGGAAGGGCCCGCGA
Organism: Polyangia bacterium; assembly: GCA_039923495.1. GTDB lineage: Bacteria > Myxococcota_A > Polyangia > Palsa-1104 > Palsa-1104 > JBDTCO01. The sequence continues at coordinate 1,310 of JBDTCO010000243.1, read as the reverse complement.
GTCGTACCCAGCCGTCGGTGACTGCCGGCGGGAACACGTCGAGCTCCGTGTCCGTGGTCGTTGCCCAGCGGCGACGATCTGGTAGGTCGTAGACGGGCGTGCCGACTGCGACCGGCGCGCGTATCACCTCCGGGCGGGACCCCAGGCCTCCGTGTAGGTTGCCGCGAGAGTACATCCCGGTTGCGCCCGCGGTCTCGCATTGCTCGTGGCCCTCCATGACGCCTTCAAAGCCATCGCCCGGTCGATGGAGCGCTGTCGTCACCGCCTTCGTCTCGCAGAAAGTCAGCCATCGCAGCGCCGAGGTCGCCACCCAGCCGTCGAGCTTCGAGCCGTTGGCCCAGGCCCACGCCACGTGGCTGTACTCACCCCGGGCCTCGAGGTTGAACAGGGCATCCGTCCAGTCGATGTGGACCGACCGTGCGCCGGGCTCCGGGAAAGACGCGTACAGCTCGAGGCTCGGAGCCGCGGGCTGGCACAGGACGCCTCGGCCGATATCGACGACCCCCCCGGAGTACCAGGTCGCATGGGCCTCGCTTCCGAGCTCCTCGCAACGCACGAGGACGTCGCGCACGGTGCCGGTGGGCAAGCCCAGGTCGACGACGAGACCGTCTCCCGCGCCGGCGCGAACACCGACCACCGTCGCACCCGCGGCGATGACCACGCCGCCCACGCGTTTATCCGCACGCAGAGTCGGAAAAAACGTTCGTGTCTTGCCATCGAACGAGTACGGGCGTCGCACGTGGACTATGTAGCCCGGGACCTCGACCGTCGCCTCGGACGCATACGCCCTCAGCGTGGGTTCGATGGCTGGCTCCACTTCGAGCCGATGGTCCACCTCGATCCGACAGGCCGCCGGGGCGAGCGGGACGGTCGGGCGGACGGGTCGGGCGTGCGGTGCGCGGCACGCCACGAGCATCAGGCAGACGGCTGCGTAGCCGGATTGGACGAGCGCGATTGTCGGTTGCGACCGACCCAGCTTCACACAGCGGATCACAGTGCCGACCCGTCTTGGCGGCTCATCGGGAAGAGCTCGAGGAGCATGCGGTGGACCTGGGTGAGCGGGAGCTTGCGCGGGCTGCTCGCGATCGAAGTGATGCCTCGCGCGATCGCGGTTCGCGCTTGACGTAGCCAAGCAAGAGGCGCGCGAGTTCTTCTTCGAGCGGCGGATCCTCGAGCAGGTCCGGTCTCTCCAAGATCGTCGCGTGCATGACCGACTCGATCGCGTGGCCGGCGACGAACGCGGCGAGCTCGGGATCGAGATCGCGCAGCTCGTCGCGACGCTCGACGAAAAACGCACGGAGCCGATTGCG
>JBDTCO010000242.1:0-14389 GCA_039923495.1 Polyangia bacterium | reverse complement strand
GGGGATGAGGTCGAGGATCTTGTTCGAGGTCTCCTTCGCGACCCAGTCGTTGATCGTGATGCGCGACGGATCGGGCGCGTGCAGGAAGTCGAGCGGGTGCACGCCCGCGCCATAGTTCAGCGCGATCGTGTCGAGAAACGCCGGCAGGAACGTCGAGCCCTCCTGACCCCACAGCGCGTTCGCGATGCTCAGCTTGAACGGCGAGCCGTCGACGCCGGCCTGACCCTGGCCGCGGCTCTCGAGCGCGAGGTCGAGGCCGTTCATCGCCTTGTGGATCTGGTCGTCTGGCAGCGTGTAGGCGAGCACGTTGCGCATCTGGGTCGCCGTCTCACCGGCAGCGCCCACGTACGTCATGCTGAGCGCCTCGTCGATCGAGTGCGGCGAGAAGAACAGGTTGCCCGCCGAGGTCTTCGCGAGCTGCGTGTAGAGGTCGACGCCGAACGCGCGCTCGCCGGTGGCCGCGGCGGCGAGCTGATCTGCGCTCACGGCCGGCGCGGTCTCGCGTTGCTTCGTGGACTGGATCTCGTCGCTGGTAGAGCCACCGGCCGAGCAGGCAGCGAGAGCGAGGGGGAGTGCGTAGGTTGCATAGCGTTTCATGAGGAGAGCCTCCGGTTCAAGCGATGCGTCTTCCCTTTACAGGCGTCGTGCCATGCTGCGCGTCGCCTGCCCCCGCGGACTTGGCGGCATCGCGGGCTCGGAAAGGCGACCATGTCGGCGCGTCGCCCACAGATATCTGAAGGTCGAGGTAGGAATCGCGGCAGCGGGGATTGCAGGATGAAGCACGGCGTCCTAGTTTTCGCCACGCCATGACCACATATTCACCGGGGCGCCGCCTGTCCGTGGGGGTGACCGGCCTCGCCTCGATGCTGAGCGCCTCCATCGCGCTGGGGCAGATCCCGCCGCGCTTCGACGGGCAGCCCGACCGCTTCGATGGCCCGCGCGTCACCTTCCAGGAAGCGGTCGAGAGGAGCCTCGCCCAGAACCCGCAGGCGATCGTGGCACTTGCGGAGCTCGCGCGTGCACGTGCGCTCCGCGAGCAGATCGCGTCGCAGTCGCTGCCAACGGTCTCCACCAACGCGTCGTACATTCGCCTCGATCACGATCGCATCATCAAGGGGCAGAACGGCGCGCCCAACAACGTCATCTCGGCGAAGAGCCAGACCGGGGGCAACCTGCTCGTGAACGTGCCCGTCTCGCCGAAGGCCATGGCTGCGTGGTCTCACGCGACGGACAACGTGCACGTCTCCGCGCTCTCGCTCGAGGACGTGCAGCGTCAGGTGGCGCTCGAGACGGGGCGCGCGTACCTCACCGTCATCAACGAGCGCAAGCTCGTGCGGGTGAGCCAGATCGCGCGCGAGTCGGCGATCGCGCATCGCGACTTCGCGCAGCAGCGCCTGCAGGGTGGCATCGGCAACCGCATCGAGGCGGTGCGCGCGCAGCAGGAGCTCGGCACCTCGGACGCGCAGCTCGCCAACGCGAAGATCCAGCTCAACCGCGCGCGCGAGGCGCTCGGCGTGATCGTCGGGATGGAGGATCCGCTCGACGCGGCGAACGAACCCGATCTGGTCTACAAGGACCCGATCGACCAGGCCCTCGACGAGACGAGGAACCGCACCGACGTGAAGACCGCGCTGCTCCGCCGCGATGCCGCGCACCACGTCACGCGGGACAGCTGGCTCGACTACCTGCCGAACCTGAACATGCTGTTCGACGGCTTCTACCAGAACCCGCCCACGCTGACGCTGCCACACACCGGCTACCAGGCCACGGTCATGCTCAACGTGCCGCTCTACGACGGCGGTTTTCGCTACGGGGTCCGTCGCGAGCGCACCGCTCTCGAGCGCGAGGCGCAGGCCGCGCTCGACAACACGCTGCGCCAGGCACGCTCCGAGGTGCGCGTGGCGTTCAACGCGGTCATCGAGGCCGATCGCGCGCTGTTCGCCGCGAAGGAGGCCGCGAAGGACGCGCGCGAGGCGCTCGGGCTCGAGGACCTCGCCTACCACGAGGGCACCGCCACGAACCTCGAGCTCATCGACGCCGAGCGCCAGGCCCGTGACACCGACACCCAGGCCGCGCTCGCCGAGGACACCGCGCTCGAGGCGCGGCTCGATCTGCTCGACGCGACCGGACGGTTCCCCGCGCACAGGTGACGCGCTAGGCTCGGGCCATGATCCGCACGGGCCTCGTCGTCCTCTCGCTGTCGTTCCCTTCGCTCGCGCTTGCGGTCGATGCGGCTGCGCTCCACGCGCCCGCGCCGGCCATCGCGCCCGCGAACGACGGTGTTCGTACGCGGCTCACGGTGCTCGCGTTCAACACCAACGGGACGGCCGTCCTCGCGCGCGCGCGCGTCGAGGGTGGCGTGCCGCTCGATGCCTACGAGGTGTGGAGCACGACCGCGCCCGTCCGAGAGCGCTACGACATCCCTGCACCCACCTCGAAGCTCGCTCCGGCGGAGCCGACGTCCTGCGAGAGCCGCCTCGGCTTCCTCGAGGCCTCGCTCAAGCAGCACGGCTTTGCCGGCGTCTCCGTGCACAAGGGCGCGTGTCACAAGCACGAGGCCGTCGTCGTCGTCGACAAGAAGCACACGCCGGATCTCAAGGCCGCGCAGTTCAAGGCGCTGGGCACCAAGCTCGTGCGCGACGGCTACGAGATTCGCTTCCGCAGCTCGACGATCTCGATCTACAAAGACGAGGCGCTGCTCTGCACGCTCGAGCAGGCCAAGCGCGAGGCGCCTGCGGAGATCCGCGTCAACGCGACGCCAGGCACGAAGCTCGTGTACGTCACCGAGGAGACCTCCATCGGCGATCAGGGCCTCGTCGGCATGTGCGGCGGTACTCCGCTCGTGCCGCTGAAGTAGCGTCGACGACTACTTCTTCGCGCGCCGGTCGGTGCGCTTGCGCGTCGCGATCTTCGGATCTTTCTTCGCCTCCTTCGGAGGCACGATCTTCGCGCGGTGCGTCTCCGGCGCACGCACGCGCACCGCGAGGAGCCGGTGCGCCTCGAGCAGCGCGCCGAGTGCCTGCAGCCGACGACCCGCGCGCGGATCCGGCGGGAGCGCGCGCAGCCGGTCGAGCGTCTCTTCGTCGGGCAGCACCGCTCGCACGCGCAGGCGCTCGAGCTCACCATCGAGCGAGCGCCGCGCGAGCTTCTCGAGATCGGTCGACCGCTGGCGCAGCCGCGAGAGCGTGCGGAGCGTGCGCGTCGCGACGAGGTAGCGGCTCGCCTCGGGCGCCTCCAGGAACGCGTCGATGGCCTCGAGCGCGGCCTCGAGCAGCGGCTCGTCCTCGCTTGCCCGTGCTCGCGGCAGGCTGAGCGCACCGTGCGCGACGGGCACGAGCGCGCGAGCGAGGCGCCTTCCCGGGGCACCGCTTCGCCCCTCGGGCGCAACGAAGGCGAGCCGCATCATCGGCTGGCGACCGCCGAGAGCGGGACGAGGAGGATCTCGATACGGCGGTTGGCGCGACGGCCTTCGGGCGTGTGGTTGTCGCCGCGTGGATGATGTGCGCCGAAGCCCGACGCGATGATGCGAGCCGCCGGGAGGCCCGCGTCGACGAACTCGCGGGCGACGGCGGTGGCGCGCGCCGTCGACAGCTCCCAGTTGGATGCGAAGCGATCAGTGGCGATCGGCACGTCGTCGGTGTGACCCCCGAAGAGGACCATCTGATCGGGCTCGCCCGCGAGCAGCGTCCCGAGCGGAGGTGCGAGCTGAGCGATGGTGCTCTTGCCGGCCTCCGACAGCTCGTCGGAGCCGGAGCGGAAGAGCACCTCGCCCTGCAGGATGACCTTGCCGTCCTCGATGGTGATGGTGCCGGCCGGCGCGATCGAGCGCAGGCGCGCCGCGATGCGCGCGCGCTCGTCGTGGAGCTTCGCGAGCTCACCTTCACGCTGGTGCAGCCTGGCGGACAGGCCGGCCTGCGCGATGCCTGCGGCGACGAGCACCACGACGAGCACCGCGAGACCCAGCGTGAGGCCGTCGGCGAGCGGCGGCCAGGGATTGACGGAGAAGAGCGGGCGACGGCTGGGCACGATCAGCTCTGCGCCTGCTCGCCGTGGCTCTGCGCGAGCTTCACGAGCGCCTCGAGGCGCTCCATGCCCTCACCGAGACGCACGAGCTCGTCGGCGAAGAGCGGCTCGTCGGTCTGCTGCGTGCGAGCGCCGAGGAGCGCGACCTCCTCGCTGAGGAGGCGCAGCTCCGGCGCGAGCGACTCGAGCTGCGGTCCGAGCTGATCGCCGGTGCGCGAGAGCACATCGGCGGAGGCGGCGAGCAGCGTGGCCGACGTGGACAGCGCGCCCACCGAATCGGCGACGAGCCGATCGACGGCCTCGCGACCGGCACCGAGCGTCTCGCCGAGCTCCGAGCGGCTCGTGGCGAGCAGCGTGTCGAGGCGCCCCAGCGCCGTCTCGAGCGAGGAGGCGAGCAGCGCGTGTGCGTCGTGCGTGGCCTCGACGATCGCGGCGCGCGTGATCGACATCTCCTCGGAGGCGGCGGCCGACAGTGCGAGCGCGCCTTCGGAGAGCGCCTTTTCGGCGCGCGTGACAGATGCGGCGAGCACGCCATTGACTTGCGTCGCACCCTCGACGAGCGCGAGCTTCGCGTCGCTGACACCCTCGGCGATTGCGAGCTGTGCCTGCGAGAGGCCATCGAGCATCGCGCGCTGTGCGGCGGCCGTGCTGGTCGAGAGGCTCTCCTGCGCGCGCGCTGCGCTCTCGCTGATGAGCTCGGCCGCCAGGGTGGCCTGGCTGCCCATCGACTGGTTGACCTCGCCGACGACCGAGGAGACGGCCTCGACGCTGCGCTCCATCGACGTGATGGCGCGAGCGGAGGCCTCGTCGAGCGCTGCGCGAGCCGAGCTGGCCTCGCCGCGGAGCGCGTCGGTGGCTGCGTACAGCGACGCACCGAGCTCGATGCGAGCACCGGACAGCTCGTTGACGAGGCCCGTACGAACGGCAGCGAGCTCGACCACGAGGCCGTCGCGCACCGAGGAGAGCTGCTCGACCAGCGCCGAGCGCGTGGAGTCGAGACCACCGACGAGCGCGACACGCTCCGACTCGAGGCCCGACGACAGCTGCGCGCGCAGCGACTCGACGGCGACGGCGGCGATGCGACCGCTCTCGGACGCGCCCTCGAGGAGGACGCGCTGCGTGGCGATCGACTGATCGTTGAGCTGCGCGGTGAGCGTCTCGAGCTTCGCGCCCACGAGGAGCGCGCTCTGCTCGGCGGAGAGGCGCAGGGCCTCGCCGAGGCGCTGCTGTGCGGTGTGGGTCTTCTCGAGCGCCGAGGAGATGTGACCGGCCTCGGTGGCGAGGCGCGTCTCGAGAGCAGACGCGCTGCGGGTGGCGAGCTGCACGAGCGCCTCGCCGCCCTGCTTGAGCGTGGCGAGCTGCGCGGCTCCGTCGGTGCGCAGGATGGTGGACGCCTCGCCGTGCGCGCGCATCGCGTCTGCGAAGCCGCGCTGGACGCCTTCGGCCAGCTTCGAGGTGGAGGACTCGACGGCAGCGGTGAGGCGCGCTGCGACATCTGTGGACGTGCGAGCGGTCACCTCGGCGACGCGCGTGGCGATGGCAGCGGAGGCCTCGATGAGCAGCGTGCGATTCTCTTCACGCAGGAGCGCGAGCTCGCGGAGCATGCGCTCCTCGACGGAGTGCGTGCGCGGCCAGAGCGCGGGGATGAGCTCGTGCGTGGTCTCTTCCTCGAGACGCGCGAGCATGTTGTCCTCGGCGAGCTGCAGGTCGCCCTGCGCGAGCGACAGCGAGAGCGTCGCCAGGATGCCGACGATGCCGGCGGCGAACACGACGTCGAGGCCGGCGAGCGGCACCGACAGCAGCGACGCGAGCTTCGACGGATCCGACGCGCCACCGAGGATCGACGGCAGCGCGCGGAGCGCCTCGGCGAGCCCGGCGAACGTGCCGATGAGGCCGATGAGCACCGCGACGGCGACGAGGTAACGACCGAGGTATGCCTGCCCGCGCTGGTGTGCGGCCGTGGCCTCGGCGAGCGTGGCGAGGTCGGGCGTGCCGCCGCCCTGGGCGATCTGCGCGAGCCGCGAGCGGCGTGCCTCGACGAGCTCCCCTGTGGCGGGGCGCTGCGAGAGGCCGGAGAGCTCGCGGTCGACGCGACGGCGCGCGTTCCACAGGCTCACGAGCCCGGCGACGGTGAGCACCGCGAGCGCGAGGAGCGCAGCGGCACCGAGGGGCGCGTGCGACGACAGCGACGGTAGCGTGCGGAGCGATTGCACCACGGCGAGGAGACCGATGGCAGCGGCGAGGATCCAGCGAGCGTTCGTGCGGTTCATGTTCATGTCCATCTCCGGGCGGTCTCGTGCAGAGCTGCACCTAGATCGAGGAATGGGCGGCCGCCGGGGAGCAGCCGCTCGGTGAGGCGTTCGACGTCGGGTTCGGCGTCGTCTTCGTGATGGTCGCCATCGAGGTGCACGCCACGAAGGCGTACGCGCACGAGGGTCGCGAGGCGTTGCTCGACGAGCGCCACGAGCCCGACGGCAGCCTCGAGCGTGAGGCGACCCTCGAGCCCGAGCGCGCGACGCTCGGCGGAGTCGGTATCGGACTCGAGCAACGCAGCCTGCCGGACGAGCGCACGGACCTCGTCGTCGACGGCCTTGTCGATGAGGCGGAGCGCATCGACCTGATCCCACGCGCGGTGTGCCTGGGCCAGCGTCTCGGGCAGCGCACCGTCGACGCGGCGCGCGAGCTCCGCGATGAGCTCGCGAACGCGCGTCTTCAGCTCGTTGAGCGAGATCCCGCGCCTGGCGGGGGCGAGCGAGGCCAGGCGCCGATCGCGCGCGCTCCGAGGCGCGGCCGCAGTCATGTCCACGAGCACCGGCGCCTCACCCTCGTCCACGAGCATGAGGCTTTCCGCGTCAGCGACGAGCCTGTGCAGCGGGTCGGGATTCATTGGTGGGCGATTCGATCACTTGCTCCCACACGTGTCAACGAATTTTGTTGCATCGCAACATACAAAAACTTCTCGTCCGCGGCGGACGAGCCGCTCGCATGAGAGCAGAGCTTCCGTGGCACCGTGCAGGCCACGCAGCCAATACCTCGATCAATCCGTATCGCCGAGATCGACCGGCATCGAAAGATCGGTCGGCCGAGGACCACACTCGAAGTCCGGGTCGCAGATGGGGTCCTGCACGCAGCGGAAGCCCGGCCGCCGCTTTCTCGAACGGCGGCGGCTCGTACAACACTCACGTGGAGGTTGGCCGCGAATCAGGCAGATGGATCGCGCGCGCGACGTGCCGCGTCGAGGGCGTGCTCGAGCACCCACGCCTTTTCAGCGAGGCTTTTCAGCTTCTTGATAAGGCTGGTCGATAGCGCCGCATGGACCGACACGTCTGACTTGTCCGAGACCGTGGCCTTGACGGTCGACAGCTTCGGGCTCGCGAAACCGAGCTTTCCGAACGTCAGCTCGTTGTTCCGCAGCTCCGCCTGGAGCCATTCACGACCGTCCTTGAACATGTCGCGCACGAAGATCACCCCGGGAAAGATCCGCCCCCACGGTGTAGGCTGGCCCTCGTAGTCCTGTGGCACCGTCGGCCTGATCTCGAGCGTAAAGCCGTCCGCACGAAAACACTCGGCCGCACGCTCCGCGAACTCCATGCCGCAATACTTCGCGTAGAGCACGAACTCGCGTGGATGACTCATGTGCAACTCGGTCGCCTCCCCTCTATCCGGACGCGCATAGTTCAGTCGATGTGCATGATCGGGTCGGGGGCCACGCTGTCGTGCATCCCTCGATGCCTACTTCAGCCGTCTCGACAGGTCAACGTTCCCGTCTTCATCGGTGAGCGCAGTTACATCCGCTGTTGCGTAGCAGCACGGCTGCACGAACGTGATCGCGCCATTCGAACCCGCTTGCGCCACATGTCTCCCATGCTCACGCGTTCCCGTTGCTGAAGTGCTCTCCTACTCGTTCGCCGTCGCGGTGGCGATGCCGCTCGCGCTCCGCCGATCGCCTCTCGATGGGCGCGCACGCTGCGGGGGCATCGTCGGCGCATCGCGGGGTCAGCCCGCGTGCGCTCGTCGGTGATCCACCATCACGCAGCGATCCTGCACGACGTCGATACCGGCCTCCGCGAGCCTGCGCGCGGACTCTGCGTGCGCGATGCCCTGCTGCATCCACACGCACTTCGGCGCGAGCGCGAGCAGCGCGTCGAGGTGCATGGGCACGTCGGCGCCGCGACGGAAGACGATGACCGCGTCGACGGGACCGGCCTGCGTGAGATCACGGACGACCGGCTGGCCGAGGATCTCGGTGGCCTCGGGGTAGTACACCGGCACGGGCACGATCTCGACGCCCGCCTCGACGAGGTACTTCGGCACGTAGTAGCCGGGCTGATCGGACTGCGCTTCGGTCCTGATGCCGAGCACGGCGACACGTCTCAGCGCTCCAGCGAGCGCAACGATGGCGGCATCTTCGGTGACGAGGTGTGCGTTGGGTGTGGACACGGGGTGCCAGGGTAGAAGATCCACCCGTTGTTTGCCACCGACGCCGCGCACCGCTAGCCTCGGCGCGTGAAGTCCGGCGTGACGTACAGCTACGGCGGACGCGGCATCTTCCGTCCGGAAGAGGCGGACGATCGTGGGCTCGTCGTCGTTGGTGGCTCGCTCACGACGGAGCTCATCGTCGAGGCCTACAGCTCGGGCGTGTTCCCGTGGTCGTCGGATCCGGTGGTGAGCTGGTGGTCGCCCGATCCGCGCGCGGTGTTCGACCTCGCAGCGTTCAAGTCGCACCGCAGCGTGCAGAAGCGCGCGCGCCAGGCCGGCTGGACCTACACCGTGAACCGCGAGTTCGCGCAGGTGATGACCGCGTGCGCCGAGCCCACGGAAGAGCGACCCGAGACGTGGATCTCGGCGGACTTCGTGGCCGCGTATACGAGGCTGCACCAGCTCGGCGCCGCGCACTCGGTCGAGGTCTGGGAGGGCAGCGTCCTCGTCGGTGGGCTCTACGGCGTGCAGCTCGGCGGGTTCTTCGGCGGCGAGTCGATGTTCCATCGCAGCTCGGGCGCCTCGAAGGCGGCGGTGGCGTTTCTCGTCGAGAGGTGTCGGGCCGCCGGGCTCGTGCTGCTCGACGCGCAGGTGCCGAACCCGCACCTCATGAACATCGGCGCCGTCGAGATCTCGCGCGACGAGTACCTCGGGCGTCTCGAGCGAGCGCTTGCGGTCGAGGCCGCCTCCATCGGTGCCTGAAGCGACCTGGTGCGCGACGCTTCTGCGTTATTGTCCGCGCCATGCGAAACCTCCTCGTAGCAGGACTGCTGACGACGGCGCCACTTCCGGTGCACGCCGCAGCCAAGATGCCCGTCGCTGCCGCCGCAAGCTCGGTCGAGCAGTGGACGCTCCCCAACCAGCTCTCCGTCGTCTACGTGCCCGACCACAAGGCGCCGGTCGTGACGGTGCAGGTCTTCTATCACGCGGGTGGCAAGGACGAGCCCGCCGACAAGCGCGGCATCGCGCACATGTTCGAGCACATGATGTTCAAGGGCTCGCGCCACGTGCGGCCCGAGGAGCATGCGCGCTTCATCGACGCCGTCGGTGGCAACGAGAACGCGTTCACCGAGGACGACGTGACCGCGTACCACGACACGATTCCGCCATCGGCGCTCGAGTTCACGCTGAAGCTGGAGGCGGAGCGCATGCGCGGCCTCGAGCTCACGCAGAAGACCATCGACGCGGAGCGCCAGGTGGTGATCGAGGAGCTGCGCGTCAGCCTCGAGAACAACCCGATCTCGAAGGCCCTCGACACGGTCATGCACCTCGCCTTCAAGGTGCATCCGTACCGGCAGGAGGCCATCGGAGAGAAGAAGATGCTCGAGACGGTCACCATCGCCGACTGCCGCAAGTTCTACGACACGTACTACCAGCCGAACAACGCCACGCTGATCGTCGCGGGCGACATCGATGAGGCCACGGTGAAGAAGCTCGTCGACGCGAGCTTCGGTGTGCTGCCGGCGGCCGCGCCGCCGCCGCGTCCGTCGAAGGCGCTCGTCGAGCCGCCGCAGACGGCGCTGCGCGAGTCCACGCTCACGATGCCCGTGCAGCTGCCGGTGATCATCGGCGCGTATCACATCCCCGCCGCCGACAGCGCCGACATCGTCCCGCTCGAGGTGCTGCAGCGCATCCTCTCGGGCGGCGAGTCGTCGCGCATGTACGAGCGGCTCGTGCGCAAGGACCACTCGGCGGTGTTCGCGGGCGGACAGCTCATGGCCCACGAGGATCCGGGCCTCTTCCTCACGTTCGCGGCGTTCCTGCCAGGTGGTGATCCGAAGGCGGTGCGCGCGGCGCTCGAGGATGAGGTCGCGCAGCTCGTGCAGCGCGCCGTCCTGCCGAAGGAGCTGACGAAGGCGAAGAACCAGCTCGCGAGCGAGGCCGCGCGTCGTCACGAGCGCGTCGCCGATCTCGCGACGCAGGTAGGCTTCGATACGTACGTCTCGCACGATCCGCTGCGCAGCTACTCCGTGATGGCGAAGTACGACGCGGTCACCGCGAAGGACGTGCAGCGGGTGGCCCGGAAGTACCTCGTCCCCACCAACGAGAGCATCGTCGTGCTGCAGCCGCCCATGACTCCTCCTGCCGGCACGACGGTCGGAGGTGCCAAATGAAGACGAAACGCCACATCCTCGCCGCATCCCTGCTGCTCGGCTCGTCCGCGCTCGCGCAGCCCCGTCCCGTCGAGCACAAGCCGCCCGCCGCGACCACCATCGCGCCGAAGCCGGTCACGTCCGCCGACGATCCGTGGTCGGGTCGCAGCGATCTGTTCGTCGCGCCCACCACGCACGCGAGCACGAAGGTCGACCTGGGTGACGTCGAGCGCTTCACGCTGCCGAACGGCCTGCGCTTCATCGCGGTCGCGCGCCACGCGGCGCCGGTCATCGACGTCATGGTGGCGGTGGCCATGGACGAGTCCGCGGAGCCCCTCGACAAGTCGGGCATCGCGACCTTCGTCGCGACGATGCTGCACAAGGGCACCAGGAAGCGCACCTCCGAGCAGCTCGCCCAGCTCGTCGATGGCGCAGGCGCGGAGCTCGACGCGAGCGCGGCCGAGGCCGGCGTGCTCGTGTCGTGCCGTGGTCGTGCCCGCGATCTATCGCTGTGCCTCGACGTCTCGAGCGACGTGCTGCTGCGTCCGTCGTTTCCCGCCAAGGAGATGGGCGAGATCCGCAGCCAGCTCATCGCCAGCGTCGAGCAGACGCGCGACACGCCGTCCGCGCTGGCGCAGGAGCAAGCGACCAACCTGTACTTCGGCGACGACGATCCGCGCGGTCGACCGCTGTCGACGCGCACCGTGACGAACATCGATCACGACTCGCTCGTGTCGTTCTACAAGACCTGGTTCGTCCCGAACCACAGCATCGTCGCCGTGTCCGGCGACTTCGATCCGAAGACGATCCGGGCGCAGGTGACGAAGTGGTTCGGCGGCTGGAAGTCCGCCGAGACGCCGAAGCTCGCGCCGCTCGCGCTGCCGCCCGCAGGCCCGATGAAGATCCGGCTCGTCGACAAGCCCGACGCGACGCAGGCGCAGATCGTGATCGTCGGCCCGGGCATCAAGCACGCGGATCCATCGCTGTGCGCGGTACGACTCATGAACTACACCCTCGGTGCCGGCGCGTTCTCGTCGCGGCTCATGAAGGTGGTGCGCTCCGAGAATGCCAAGACGTACGGCGCGTCGTCGCACTTCGCGACGCACCGCGAGCCTGGCACCTTCGAGGCCACGACGTTCACGCGCGAGGCCGAGACGCCGAGCACCATCAAGCTCGTGCTCGGCGAGATCGACAAGATGCGGCGCGGCGGTCCCAGCGCGGCCGAGCTCGGCGCTGCCAAGGCGAACCTCATCGGTGGCTACGGCCTGCACTTCGAGACGGCGTCCGACGTCGCGCACCAGCTCATCGTCGCAGCAGAGGACGAGCTGCCCGTCGACTTCGCGCAGACCTATCCGGGCTGCCTCGACAGGGTCACGCTGGCCGATGCGGCTCGGGCCGCGAGCGCGCACCTCGCCCCGCAGGCGCTCGTCGTCGTCGGGAGCGCGGCGAAGCTCGGGCCGCTGCTCACCGCGGCGAAGCTCGCACCGACGGAGACCGTGAGCTACACGGATCCGATCAGCATCGCGGAGCGCAAGCAGATCGCGGCCGACAAGCTCGCCGGCAAGGTGAAGCTCGCGGGCGCGACGCCGACGGAACGCGAGGAGGGGCAGAAGCTCCTCAAGCTCGCGCTCACGGCGAAGGGCGCCGACTCGATCTCGCGCGTCACGGATCTGCAGGTCAGCGGCACCGGCACGATGGCGATGCGGGGCCAGAAGATGAAGGTGTCGTTCGCGGGCTGGTACGCGCCTGCCAAGGGCTCGCAGCGCGAGGATCTCTCCGTCGGCGGTACGTCGATGAGCCAGGTGATCGTCGGTGGCACGAAGGCGTTCGGCAAGTCCGGTGACAAGGTGCAGGACCTCCCGGCCGAGCAGACGACGGCGCTGCGCCGCGAGCTGTGGCGCAACGCCAACCTCGTCGTGCTGAACGCGGCGTCGCCCGGGGTCGAGGTGCGTGCGCTGCCGCCGACCCTGGACGGCAAGAACACGTACGACGTGCTCAACGTCGTGACCCCCGACGGCGAGAGCGTGCAGCTCGAGCTCGATCAGAAGACGCACCAGCTCAGCAAGCTCGGGTGGATGGACGACGGTCAGAACGTGTCGCTCGAGCTGTCCGACTATCGCAGCGAGGACGGCATCATGTGCGCGCACCACCTGCTGCTCGTCACCAACGATCAGCGCATCGATCTTTCGCTCGACAGGGTGCAGATCAACAAGGGCCTGCCGAAGGACGTGTTCGCGAAGTGAGGTTCTTACTCGTGCTGCTCTCCGTACTGGGTCTCGATGCTCCGCTGCAACGTGTGGTCGACGCGCTTTCCGAGAAGGACTGTCCGCGTCTCCACGCGATGCTCACGACGGCGTTCCAGCAGCAGGTGCCGGCTGCCGCCCTGCCTGGGCTCTGCAACGCGGTCGGCAAGGTCACGGCGACGGAGCGCATGCCCGATGAGCACGGGCTGTCCGTCGTCCGTGCGACCTCGTCGACCGGCACGTGGAAGCTGGAGCTCGGGCTCGATGGAGATCGGATCGCGGGCCTGCGCGTCACGCCTTGGCCCGAGTCGCTGCGGTGGAAGACACTGCCCGATGCGCTCGCCGAGGTCGCGAAGGCCGGTCACATCCCGGGCATGGCGGCGCTGGCGATGAAGGACGGCAAGGTCACAGCCAAGGCCACGTACGGCGTGCGCAAGCTCGGCGATGCGACGCCCGTCGGCGCCGATGATCGCTGGCACCTCGGCTCGGACACGAAGGCGATGACGGCCACGCTCGCCGCGCTCGTGGTCCACGAAGGCAAGCTGGGGTGGACGAGCACCATTGGCCAGGTCCTCTCCGACTGGAAGGATCTCGATCCCGCCTACGCAAAGGTCACACTCGAGCAGCTGCTGTCGCACCGCGGCGGTGTGCCCGGGGAGGTGGAGCCGGTGAGCTGGGCCGCGCTGTGGAAGGCGACGGACGCGGCGAAGGGGCGCAGCGAGTTCGTGCACGCGATGCTGAAGCGGCCGGCACACAAGGTCGGCGAGTACGAGTACTCCAATGCTGGCTACATGACCGCGGCGCTCATGATCGAGCGGGTCACCGGAGGCACGTGGGAGGCGCTCATGAAGACGCGCGTGTTCGGACCGCTCGGCATGACGTCGTGCGGCTACGGCCCCTCGGCGTCGCCCGGCAAGGTGGACGCGCCGTGGCCGCACCTCGTCGTCGATGGGAAGCTCACGCCGAGGGACGCGGCGAGCGGACACGCGGACAATCCCCGGGGTCTCGGACCGGCGGGCACGGTGCACTGCTCGCTCGTCGACTGGGCAAAGTTCGTCGAGGAGCATGTGCACGGCGAGCGCGGGCTGAAGACCACGCTGCCGCTCCCCGCCGATGCGTGGAAGAAGCTGCACACGCCCATTGGTGAGTACGCGCTCGGCTGGCTCGTCGGCAGGCGGCCGTGGGCGCATGGCCCGGTCCTCTCGCACGACGGCTCGAACGGCATGAGCTACGCGGCGGTCGTGGTGTCGCCAGCGGACGATCGCATCTTCCTGGTCACCGCGAACCGCGGCCCCGAGGTGGCCAGCCTCGCGACGAGCGCCATCGTCGACTTCCTCGCACGTTGAGCCGGGCGGCCCGGGTCGCCACCGGGGCGGGAGGAGCCGCTCGTCGCGCACACGCCACGGCCGCGCGCCGCGGCAGGCGCGCGCCTCGGCGAAGCGGTGCTAGGAGCCCGACCCCGTAAGTGACCTGCTCCGGCCGCGTCATCGGGCGCAGCTCGCGGCTTACGTCCTCGCTCCCTCGGTCGCGCTACCTCAGGTAGCGCTCGGT
>JBDTCO010000241.1:0-6598 GCA_039923495.1 Polyangia bacterium | reverse complement strand
CCAATGCGCTGCTCGTCCACGGACCTCGTGGCGCAGTGCTTGCGTTTGCTGCGCACATGAAAGATCGTCGAGCACGTTCCATCACCTGGGGTGGCGCTGTTCATCGCGGGCACTGCGAACGGCATCGTTCACTTCGGAAACTGACACGCCTCGACCGGCGCGCTAGAAGTGGCCTGCCGGTGGCTCGCGATGAGGAGTTCGGCCAGGTCGACCTCGGGCGCGAAGGCGCTCTGCGCGGACAGCGTGATGCCGATGATCGACGCGACCCCGACGAGCACATAGCCGACGTCGAGCCCGATGTTGATGCCGAACAGCGTCTGCTGCGCTCGCGACGCTCACGAACAGGCACAGCGCGAGAAAGAGCCGCATGGGCGACGCCCACACGTCGACCGCCGAGGCGCAAGCGCGCTACGGAACGTTCAGCACGTCGAGCAGCCCGAGCGCCACGACGGTCAGCGTGGGAAACAGCAGACACGTCGCGACCCGGAGCATCCGTGTCGGGCTGCCGCGCAGACCGCCGACGAGGACGCGGGTCGCATGTCCGCACACCCCGGCGAAGAGCAGCGCGACGGCGGCCACGATGAGGGCCGGCGCGAGCGGCAGCGAGGCATCGCGCGCACAGGTCCACATGATCGCGACCGCGTAGCCGAGGAATCCGAACGTCTGCACCACTGCGAGCAGGAGGACCGGCACTAAAAGGAGCCTGCCCATCGCCGAAGCGTACTCGAATCCGAAGCGGACTCGGCCGACCCATCGTCGGCGCGCTGCGTCCGCTCGAGTCGCTGTACGATGCACGCCATGGATACGACTCGATCAGACGGCCTCGTCTTCTTCGGTGCGACGGGGGACCTCGCCCACAAGCAGATCTTTCCGGCGCTCCAGGCGCTCGTGAAGGCGGGCCGGCTCGACATGCCGATCGTCGCCGTCGGCCGTGGCGAGATCGGTCTCGAGGCGATGGCGAAGAAGATGAAGGCGTCGCTCGACGAGTCGGGCGATGCGAGCCAGTTCGACCGCATGAAGCAGCAGCTCCGCTACGTCGCGGTCGACTACGACGATCCGACCACGTTCGAGGGCATCAAGACCGCCCTCGGCGGAGCGCAGCACCCGCTCGCGTACGTCGCGCTCCCGCCGGAGACGTTCGAGAAGGTCGCCAGGAACCTCGCGGCCGTCGGGCTCGCGAAAGGAGGGCGGCTCGCGCTGGAGAAGCCGTTCGGTCACGACCAGGCCTCCGCGAAGGCGCTCACACACGCGCTGCACGCGTACTTCCCCGAGGAGGCGATCTTCCGTCTCGACCACTTCCTCGGGAAGGAGCCCGTCGAGGGCATCGTCTACTTCCGCGCTGCCAACCCGTTCATCGAGTCGGCGATGGATCGCGAGCATGTCGAGAGCATCCAGATCACGATGGCCGAGACGTTCGGCGTGAAGGGCCGCGCCAGGTTCTACGACTCCGTCGGTGCGATGCGCGACGTCGTGCAGAACCACATGCTCGAGCTGGTCGCGTGCCTCACGATGGACCTGCCGGGCAAGCCGGGTCACTCCGCGCTACAGAAGGAGCGCAGCAACCTGCTCGCGCAGATCCACACCATGAACAAGAAGGATCTGATCCGCGGGCAGGCGCGCGGCTACCTCGACGAGGATGGCGTCGCGAAGGACTCGAAGACCGAGACCTTCGCGGCGCTGCGCTTGCACATCGACTCGCCGCGCTGGGACGGCGTTCCCATCTACATCCGCGCGGGCAAGTCGCTGAAGGTCACGGCGACCGAGGCGATCGTCACCTGGAAGACCGCGAAGCGCGCGGTCCTCGACGACGCGGCGAAGCCTGCGCGCAACCACCTCCGCTTTCGCCTCGGGCCCGACACCGCGATCGCGATCGGCGCCAACGTCAAGAAGGGCGGCGAGGCGATGACGGGCGAGGCCGTCGAGCTCGAGCTCCAGCGCACGAGCAAGGACACGCTCAAGCCGTACGAGCGCCTCATCGGCGATGCGATCGCGGGGGACGCCACGCTCTTCGCGCGCAAGGACGCCGTCGAGCAGTCGTGGCGCGTCGTCGATCCGGTGATCGGCAACGTCACGCCGGTGCACACCTACGAGCCCGGCTCGTGGGGCCCCGAAGAGGCAAAGGCGCTCGCGCCGCCGACGGGCTGGTACGACCCGGCACCGAAGCCCGCCGCCTAGAGCTTGGCGAGGCCGCGTTCGAGCTCGCGTGCGGTCGGCCGGGCCCTCGGATCGTCGTGGAGGCAACGTGGAGGCAACGCGTGAGGAGCTCCTGCACGTCGAAGGGTCGGCACGGGGCGAGCGCGAGGGCCTGGCCGAGGTGTGCCGGGCGCCGCACGTTCGAGCTTTCGCCACCCGTGATGAGCTCCCAGTCGTGGAGCTACAGCGTCGGCACGGCGGCGCACGCCGCGAGCAGGAAACACGAAAGCGCCGCGAGGAGCGGTCACGCCGCTACATCATACTCGGGAGCGGTGCTGACGCGTCGCCTCGTAGCCGACGACCGCGACCGCCGTGGACAGGTTCAGCGAGCGCACGTGCTCGTCTGTTTGCGGGATGGAGAAAGTGTCCGACTCGCGTCCGCGCAGAAGGTCTCCGAGGCCGACGCTCTCCCGGCCGAACACGAGCACGCACGGGTCCTCGTACTTCGCGTCCCAGTAGGTTCGATCGGCACGCGCGCTGAAGAGGTACACTTGGCCGAGACCGGCCGCTTCGAGCTGGGCGAAGTCATCCCACCTGCGAACTCGCACGTGCTCCCAGTAATCGAGCCCAGCGCGCCGCACGCGCTTGTCGTCGAGCTCGAAGCCGAGCTTGCCGACGAGGTGCAGTTCCGCGTCGAGCGCGAGCGCCGTGCGCCCGACATTGCCCGTGTTCCAGGCGATCTCGGGCTCGACGAGGACGAGGTGGAGGCTAGTGGCCGCGGATGAGATAGATGACGAGTAGCACGGGCAGCGGGATGCCGAGGAGCCACAGCAGCGCCCAGCCGATCTTGCCGGCCTGGCGGTTCATGAAGCGCGCGTCCGAGCGGTCGTACTCCGCGAGCGCGCACGGGTCCATCATCACGAGGTCGGTGACCGGGATGAGGTCGCTGTCGTCGATCTCGATGATGTCGTCGTTGAGGTGGTTGCCGTTGTCGTTGAGCATGAGCATGGGAATCTCCAGGCCGCTTCGTCGCGGCGAACGCAGTCTCTTCGAGCAGCCGGCGTGCCAGCTCGGACGCGTCGCACGTTGCGCGTAACTCCGCGAAGTGCTGTCGCGCGGGAGCGGCCTTGCGCCCCAACGTCTCAAAATGCCTCGTCGCGCACGTGCGCGAACGGGTCGCGGCGATCTCTGCGCGAGCTCTGCTAAGCTGGTCGAACGCTCGCCGTGTCCACCCCGCCCCCGCCTTCTCGTCGCGCGTTTCGCCATCCGTTCGAGGGGCCGGCGCTGCGTCGCGTGCTCATGCGTTTCGCTCGCGCTACGCCGCCGATCGCGCAGCGGCTCGTCGTGCCGCCCGCCACCGGTCTCTTCTACGCGGCGCTCCCCGCGGCGCGCCGCGCGATCGAGTCGAACCTCGAGCAGGTGCTCGGGCCGACGTCCGCGTTCGAGCGTCACCGTCGCGCGTACCTGCTGCTCATCTACTACGCGCAGTCGGTCACATACCTCTATGCGCTGCACAGCGGCGCGCCGCTCCCGGTCGACGTCACGTTCGTGAACCGCGAGCGCATCGACGCGTGTCTCGCAGAGGGCAACGGCGCGATCACGACGACGGGACACTTCGGCGCGTGGCAGCTCATGCCGTACCTCCTGCGCGACCGACAGGACGCGCGGCACGTGACGATGGCCATGGCCGAGGAGCCGAACCGCCACGTCTCGGATTTCGAACGCGAGGTGCGCAGCCAGTTCGACATCGTCTACACCACGGCATCGCCGTTCGCGCTGCTCGACCTGCACAAGGTGCTGCGGCGGGGCGAGCTCGTCGGCATGCAGCTCGATCGTCAGATCGGTGCGGGACACATGGCGCTTCCGTTCTTCGGCAAGCCGGCGAGCTTCCCCATCGGCGCGACGCTGCTCGCTCGCCTCGCGCGCTGCCCGATCGTGCCGGTGTTTGCGGTGTACCCCGACGGCGATCGATCGCGTGTGGAGGTCCACTACGAGGAGCCCATCCGCGTCGCTCACACGCGCGACCGCTATGCAGACCTTCGAGAAGCGCTCGAGCGCACCGTTGCGGTCTACGAGAAGTGGGTGCGCCGCTACCCGCTGCAGTGGTTCAACTTCTACGACTTCTGGGCACCGCCGACGGAGCCGAGCTCCATGTAGGCCGCGCGCGTCACGCGATCGCGCACCGCATCCCAGCGCTCGTCCGCGGGCACCGCCTCCACGTGGATGTGCGTCAGGCCCGCCGCATCGAGCTCGTGCAACGCCGCGTACAGTCCCGCGGCGTAGCGCTCCGCATCGAGAGCCAGCACGACAACGCGGACGCCCGCCGCACGCGCGGCGCTCGCGTATCGCGCACCGCACAGCAGCGCACCCTCGCCGGCGCGCCACGACGGCGGAGTCGTGAACAGTGACGCTGGAACCCCGGGCGCATAGTGCCGCGCGTCCAGTCCGGGTGACGCACGCGCCTCGTCCGCCGCCACCGTGATCGCGGTCCCCTCGATGGAAGGCAGCAGGGTGCGCAGCGTCGCGAGGGAGAGGGGGCCGGGACGCAGCACGCGGGGTGCACCGATCAGGTCGACGACCGTGGACTCGATGCCGCTTTGCGTGGGGCCCCCATCGAGCACGAGCTCGACGGCGTCACCGAGCGAGCGAACGACATGCGCGGCGGTCGTCGGCGAGACGTGCTGGTAGCGGTTGGCGCTCGGCGCGGCGATCGGCGCACCGAGCGCGGCGATGAGCGCGCGCGCGACCGGATGCGCGGGTGCCCGCACCGCGACCGTCGGAAGGCCGCCAGAGAGTGCACCGGGCGCGCGCGCAGCACGAGGCAGCACGACGGTGAGCGGCCCGGGCCACAGCACGTCGGTCAGCACGCGCGCGCGGTCCACGTCGTCGGCGACCGCGCGCGCTCCATCGAGATCGAGCACGTGCGCGATGAGCGGGTGCGACGTGGGACGTCCCTTCGCCGCGAAGATACGCGCGAGCGCGTCCTCGTCGAGCGCGTGCGCACCAAGGCCGTACACCGTCTCGGTGGGCAGCGCGACGAGGCCACCGCGTCGCAGCAGCTCGGCCGCCTCGTCGATGGCCGCGCGGGCGGAGGACCGCGCCTCCTGGGACGCGTGCTCGTCGGCGAGCGCGCGCACGTCGAGCACGCGCGGGCTCACCCCGGTGGCGACCGCCACGCGCCGTACGCCACGAACACGCAGCCGATGATGCAGATCACCATGCCGACCGCGCCGCCGAGGAAGGGCCGGAGCACCCACGTGCGCCGATCGCGCGGGATGCGATCATGCAGCCGCGTCGGGTACAGCCACCACGTCCGCGGCAACGGGCCTTGCGTGAGGAGCGTCCTGCGCAGGCGCAAGTGATAGACGAGGCCACTCGGTAGCGAGAACAAGATGCCACCCACGACGAAGAGCCCGCCTCCTCCGAGCAGCCAGTCCCACGGCACACGCGAGAGGATGGCCGCGCCGCCGACGAGCCCGCCGAGGAGGCCGAACACGAGGCCCAGCTCCCACATCAGGCGCTGCGGAGCCAGGCACCGAGGAGCTTGCCGACGAGATCGGGGTCGTCGAACTCGATCCCCACGCGGTGCCGGCCATGCTCACCGGGCACCACGCGACGTACGCTGGCGTCGAAGCGACCGGTGCCATCGGGCCACTCGAGGTTGACGTCGAGGAGGCTGCCGAGGCGCGGCTCCGGCTCGCCCTCGACGAGCTCGACCTGCAGGCCGCCGATCGAGAAGTCGACGATGCGGGCGATCCTCACCTTGGCCTGGCCCACCTCCGACGCGGCGAGGCGAATGTTGGTGGCCTCCAGATCGACACGTGGGAACTTGCGACGATCGTCGATCGGGAGCGTGGGAGCGGTGGGAACATTGCTCATGACCTCGTCATCGTAGCCGGTTTCGCGACGGTCCGCGCCCTTGCTGCGCACGTGTGGCCCGCTATAGCGTGAGGCGCATGGGAGGCGAGGAGCGAGGCACCACGCTGTCGTCGTCGGTGCAAAAGTCCGCGTCGCCGTTCTGGACGCAGCTGTGGTTCCAGCTCGTCGTGGCGATCGTCGCCGGTGTCTGGGCGGGCCTCGTCCTCCACTCGCGCGCTGCGGTGCTCGGCGAGCTCGGCGCCGTCGTCGTGCGGCTGTTGAAGGCGCTCGCCACCCCGCTCGTCTTCTTCGCGATCGTCGACGCGATCGCGCGTGCGCCGCTCACGGGCAAGATGGGTGCGCGCCTGATCGCCATCTGCATCACCAACACGACCATCGCTGCGCTCCTCTCGATCGGGCTCGGCCTCCTCATCGCACCGGGGCGTCGAGTGGACGCGTCGCAGCTCGTCGTGACCTCGACGGCGCTGATCGTGCGACCCGAGCTCTCGACGCGGCATGCGCTCGAGGCGCTCGTGCCGGACAGCCTCGCCAGACCGTTCGTCGAGAACCAGGTCCTCGCCGTCGTGCTCCTCGCGCTCGCGGTCGG
>JBDTCO010000240.1:0-5205 GCA_039923495.1 Polyangia bacterium | reverse complement strand
CGTGGAGGTCCGTGCCTGCGCCGAGGGAGCGTGCAGCGGCACGTGCGCCGCCGGCTTCGCCTCGTGCCACGACACCGCGCAGACCACCGGCTGCGAGACCGACCTCGGGAGCGATGCGCTGAACTGCGGAGCCTGTGGCATCGCGTGCCTGGCGCCCGGCTCCCACGGCCTCGTGACCAGCAGCTGCTCCGCGGGCGCGTGCAGCGGCACCTGCGCGCCCGGTCTGGGCGACTGCAACTCGGATATCGCCACGGATGGCTGCGAGAAGGACCTCAACCACGACGCAGCGAACTGCGGCGCGTGCGGTCGCGTGTGCCCGGGTGGGACGCAGTGCTTCAACGGCAACTGCTTCCGCGGGGTCTACACGAACCGCCAAGGCTTCGTCGCCAACTTCTTCAGCAACCCGCGGTGCGCGAGCTGCATCGACGCGTGCAACATCCGCTTCGGCGGTAGCCCCTCGGGCTGGAACTACGACTGCTCCACGTCGAGCGCGGGCATCGACCACCTCGCGCACGCGCTCCAGCGCTACTACTCCTTCTTCACCAGCTCCGGGTTCAAGCGCTGCGCCGTCGTCAACGCTTACAACTACGTCTCCAATGAGTCCTGGAACGACTGGATCTACCAGATGGTCGAGTCGGCGTTCGTGAGCGACTCGGACGCAGCGTATGCCGCGTGCCTGGACGCGCCGAACTACTGCTACTTCGTGGAGACGGGGCCCGTGCAGTAGGCCGCGACGGCGCGGTCACGGCGTTGCTCGATGCGGGACACCGCGGTCGTCAGGTTCGCAGGCGTGGGGTGCGCGGCCGCGCCCCGCGCTGGCAGATCTCGCCGGAGGGAGGGCCGCGGGCCACGTCGTCGACTTCCGCATGGGTCGGGAGCCGTTCGCCGCCGCGGAGCCTGCGGCCATCGCGTGTCACTGCGTGCGTCCACGCCGTGTGTGGTACATGGCCGGTGACCCCGATGCGAACCTGTTCATGAGCAAGCTCCTGCCCCGCGTGCTCGTCATTCTCGGGATCGCGGTGAACGTCGTCTTCCTGTTCATCAACCTGCGACCGGAGCGTCCGCACCTCGCCAAGCTCCGCCACGCCAAGGTGTTGCTCCGCGCTGATCCCTGGCGGGCAAAGTGGATCGAGGAGAACGAGCTCAAGGACTTCGCCGCGGTGAACCACATCGAGCTCGAGCTCGTCACCGCGGCCTCGTTCGAGGAGGTGATCTCGCTCCTCGAGGCCGAAAAGGCGCATCCGACCGGCCTCGTCCTCGCCAGTATCGACGACGAGATCGCGGAGGAGCTGCGCAAGGCTGGCGCGCTGCGGCCGATCGGTGCCGCGGTCCCGCAAGAGGAGGTCGCCGCCGCCATCGCGGAGTACACGCCGGAGGCGATGCTGCCCGCGCGCATCGACGACCAGACCTGGTACCTGCCGCGACGCGCGGAGGTCGACATCGCGGCGTACCTCTCGCCGGCAGTGGAGGAGGCGTTCCTCCACTGGGACGAGGATCGCGACGGGATCACCGCCGCGCTCATCGAGGCGAACGGGGTTGGCCTGCCGAAGGGGTACGCCCTCAAGAAGAGCCCGAACGACTGGGATGCCTACGACCTCTTCGTTGCCGGGTGGTACTGGGCCCACCACCCCGCGGCCTGGGCCTCGCCGAGGAACAGCATCGCGCCACGGATCGCGCTGCGCACCGGCGATGGGGAGGACGCGGTCCGCGATCTGATCTCCTCGTTCTATGCCCATGGTCTGAAGAGTGCGGACCTGGCGAAGAAGGACGACCCCGCGGTGCTCGACGCGCTGCAGTGGGAAGCGTTGCTCCGCCGTCACCACCTGCTCGCCGCGGCCTGCGAGGACCCAAAGGGCATCGACTCCGATGGCGTCAACGCGCTGTTCAAGGCGCGGCAGCTTGCGTGGGCGCCGATCAACCAGGAGGACTCGCTGTGGGTACACGGCGGATCCCAGCGTGACGCCGAGCCGGGGATGAGCGATCCGCAGGAGATCGGCTGGTCCGTCCG
Source organism: Polyangia bacterium (assembly GCA_039923495.1). Classification (GTDB taxonomy): domain Bacteria; phylum Myxococcota_A; class Polyangia; order Palsa-1104; family Palsa-1104; genus JBDTCO01. The sequence goes on along the minus strand of JBDTCO010000240.1, from coordinate 3,197 downwards.
GCCGCGCGGCTCATCGCTGGAGCTCGCCGAAGGGGCGCCACGCCGACCGGGCCGATCCTTCTCGTTCACGAAGGAGCAGCTGTGGGCCGTGCCCGTGCATGCCTCCGATCCGAAGCTGGCCTTCGAGCTCGCCCACTTCCTCACGCAGCGCGGCCTGCAGCAGCGCGAGACCGAGGCGCAGGGGCTGCTGCCGATCCGTCGCGACCTGCGCGCCGACTATCCGATCGTCTTCAGGCTCGCGTGGATGCAGCGGCTCCTCGATGCGAGCTACCGCCAGGTGACGCGCGGCTCGGGGTCGGTCCCGCCGGCGCTCGCCTACGCGGAGCTCGACGTGATGTACGCCGCGCTCCGCGCGCGCGTCGTCTACGGGCGCCCGATCACCGCGCCGGTCACGCTGACGGCCATCACCGAGGCCGTCCACGAGGTGCCCCATGGCAAATGAGCCCGCGACACCACCGCCTCGGGACGATGCCGAGGAGACCAAGCACCTCCGCGAGGAGCTCGACCGTCGCCGGGCCGAGGGGGACGCGCGAGAAGCGAAGGAGGCGGTCGCCGAGCAGCTCAAGAACCGCGTCGCGCTCGCCGCGATCGTGCTCACCACGGCGCTCTCCTTCATCGGCAACATCCGCGGCAACCGCGCCGGCGCCATCACGCAGCACAACGACGCGAGCACGCAGGCTCGTCGTCAATCTGCGGAGCTGTGGGCGTATTACCAGACCAAGCTCGCGGAGCGCACCAGCCTCGAGCTCGCGCACGACCGCGTACGGCTCGACCTCAAGAAGCGCGGGCTGTCTCGTGACGATCCTTCGATCAAGCTCGAGGCGCTCAAGCTCACCGAGTACGAGGAGCGCATCCGCGACTTCGACTCGGACACGCAGCAGGTCTTCTATCGCGTGCAGGACCTCGCGAAGCAGGACGACGCCGAACGACGAGAGGTCGTCGAGCCCGCGCGCGCAGTCGAGCGCTACGAGCTCGCGTCCAAGCTCATCACGCTGGCGCTCATCCTCCTGTCGGTGACGATCCTATCGACGCAGTTGTGGCTGTTCTTCGCCGGGCTCGGCCTCGGCGCGATCGGCGTGCTGCTCGCCTTCGACGGATACTTCTTGTTCTTCTGAGCTGGCGCTCAGTCTGAACGCTGGCGATGAGCGCGCGACGCTCGGGCCCCGAAGGGCCGAGCGTCGCAGTGGATCAGTTGCCTTCGTTACCGGTGTTGCCCGTGTTGCCAGAATTGCCGGTGTTACCCGTGTTGCCGGTGTTGCCCGTGTTGCCCGTGTGTCCTGTCGGACCCTGGGGACCCTCGTTGCCGGTCATCCCGGGCCTGCCCTCCGCGCCGGTCGAACCGGTCGAACCGACCGAGCCGGTCGAGCCCGTCGAGCCGGTCGAGCCGGTCGAGCCGGTCGAACCGGTCGAGCCCGTCGAGCCGGTCGAACCCGGGCGACCTGGGTCGCCCTTGGCGCCGGCCGGACCCGGAACGGGCACAAGCACCGGAGCGGCGGGTGCTGCAACGACCGTCGGTGGGGCGGGGGGCGGTGTCGGGTGGAACAGCTCACAACCTCCGCACAGCCCGAAAAGGGCGAGTGCGCTCATCGTCAAACGGTTTCTCATGCGTCTCCAAACCGGAGTCAGGACCGGTAGGCTCTTTGATGTCCGAACGTCACCAATGGTCTCACCCTGCGCAAGAAGGAGCGCATGACGTGCCCCCAGTCTTCGGACCCGTCGAAGCGCGAGAAGGTCGCGTCCGTCGAGGTCAGCGCTCAGCGCAGACCCTCGCGGCTCTCCTCGATTCGGTTGCGTAGCCATCGCGTCGAGCTTCTTCGTGGCGGTCATCGTCTTCTCCTGGGACTCCGGTTTGGCGACGGGTTCCTCGAGGCTGGACGCGCTGGCCGTCGCTTTTCCAAATAGCGGCGATTCGTACACGACTCACGTGGACACTCCGACGACGTCGGCCTTCTCACCGACGTGGAAGGTCGTGTACGATGTGCGCGAAAGAGTAGCGGACCTCCGTGGGAGGCCTCTTTACCAGGGGCGTTCTGCACGGGGCGAGCGCGTCGAGGGGCCTGCATGAAGTGGATCGCACCGAGCGAGAAGGACCAGGCCAGCGACACGCTGGAGAAGCGGTTGTGGGCTGCCGCCGATCAGCTCCGGGCGAACTCGGGCCTCACGTCGTCGCAGTACTCGCAGCCGGTGCTCGGGCTCATCTTCCTGCGCTTCGCCGAGGTCCGGTTCTCGGTGCAGCGGGCGAAGCTGGAGAAGGCGTCCGCGTCCGCGCGACGGGGCTCACGGGTCGACGAGGCGGCGGCCTACCACGCCGAGGCGGTCCTCTACCTCGGCGCGAAGGCGCGCTTCGAGCACCTGCTCACGCTCCCCGAGGGCGCCGACGTCGGGCAGGCCGTCAACGAGGCGATGCGCGACATCGAGAAGCAGAACCCGCAGCTCGCGGGCGTCCTGCCGAAGAGCTACAACCTGTTCACGAGCACGCTGCTGAAGGAGCTGCTCAAGAAGGTCTCCGAGATCCCGGCCACCCTCGACTACGACGCGTTCGGGCGCATCTACGAATACTTCCTCGGCGAGTTCGCGCGCACCGAGGGCCAGGCGGGCGGCGAGTTCTACACGCCGTCGTCGATCGTGCGACTGCTCGCCGAGGTCCTCGAGCCGTACAAGGGCCGCATCCTCGATCCTGCCTGCGGCTCGGGCGGGATGTTCGTGCAGAGCGCGCGCTTCGTCGCCGAGCACAAGAAGAACCCGTCGTCGGAGCTGTCGATCCACGGTCAGGAGAAGGTCAGCGACACGGTGAAGCTGTGCCGGATGAACCTCGCGGTCCACGGCCTGGACGGCGACATCAAGGAGGCGATCACCTACTACGAGGATGAGCACAAGAGCACCGGGCGCTTCGACTTCGTGATGGCCAACCCACCGTTCAACGTGAACGCCGTCGACAAGGCGCGCCTCGCGCCCGAGACGGGACCGGGGCGGCGGTTCCCGTTCGGCGTGCCGAACACCGACAACGCGAACTATCTGTGGATCCAGCTCTTCTACTCGGCGCTGAACGACAAGGGTCGCGCGGGCTTCGTGATGGCCAACTCGGCGGCCGACGCGCGCTCCTCCGAGCAGAAGCTGCGCCAGCAGCTCATCGAGGACAGGGCCGTCGACGTGATGGTCGCCGTGGGTCCGAACCTCTTCTACACGGTCACGCTCCC
>JBDTCO010000239.1:0-3485 GCA_039923495.1 Polyangia bacterium | reverse complement strand
GATCCTCCGGCGACTTCTTGGCTTCGTCGGCGAGGCGAGCGGCCTTCTCGGCCGCCTTGAGGCGACGCTCCTCGGCGCGAGCACGGTCGACCTCGACCTGCTTGACCGAGTTCGCCATGATGTTCTTCGCGCCCTCTTCGCCACCGATGCCGGGGACCCCCGAGAGCTCCTCGAGGCGCGCGTTCATGACCTCCTCGGACGACCGCCAGCCGAGCTTGAACAGCGTGCCGGCGAGCTCGTCGGACGAGCCCTCGATGTCGGCGAGCGAGCGCCTGGCCTGCTCCTCGAGCTCGCGGACCTTGCTCTCGGAGTGGATGTCGATGCGCCAGCCCGTGAGCTGGGACGCGAGCCGGACGTTCTGGCCCTTCTTGCCGATGGCGAGCGAGAGGCGATCATCGGGAACGATGAGCTCCATCGTGTGGGTCTCTGCGTCGATGACGACGCGCGACACTTCGGCCGGCGCGATCGCGTTGCAGACGAAGCGAGCCGGATCTTCGGAGTACGGGACGATGTCGATCTTCTCGCCGCGGAGCTCCTGGACGACGGACTGCACGCGGCTGCCCTTCATGCCGACGCACGCGCCGACCGGGTCGACCTCGCGATCACGGCTGGCGACGGCGATCTTGCTGCGGGCGCCCGGCTCGCGTGCCGACGACTCGATGCGCACGATGCCTTCGTACATCTCGGGGACTTCCTGCTCGAAGAGCTTCTCGAGGAGGCCCTTGTGGGTGCGCGACAGGACGATCTGCGGACCGCGTGCCGACTTCTCGACGTCGAGGCAGTAGGCAACGATGCGGTCACCGGGGCGATACGACTCGCGGATGACCTGCTCGCGCACGGGCAGGATGGCCTCGTGGCGGCCGATCTCGACGATGAGGTTGCCACGCTCGAAGCGACGGACCGTGCCCGAGATGAGCTCGCCCTTGCGATCCTTGTACTCGTTGTAGACGTTCTCGCGCTCGGCCTCGCGGGTGCGCTGGATGATGACCTGCTTGGCGGTCTGCGCGGCGATGCGGCCGAACTGCTTGATGGTCTCGTGGAGATCGAGGAGGTCGCCGTACTTCGCTTCCTGCTCGGAGGCGCGTGTGCGGTCTTCCGTGCGGTAGAAGATCTGGAACAGGAGCTCGTCACCGACCGACGCGGCGAGGCCGTGCTGATCGGCCTCGGGCTTTGCGATCTCGCGACCCGGCGCAGCCTCGGGGCCGTCGACGACATAGCAGATCTGGAACAGATCGACCGCGCCGATGTCCTCGTTGTATTGAGCCTCGAGCTCGCGGTGCATGCCGAAGACCTTCTTGGCTGCGGTCAGGATGGCCTGCTCGAGCATCTGCAAGAGGACCTTGACGTCGATCCCCTTGTCCTTGGAGACCTGCTCGAGAACTTGGGTCAGGTTCGGTTCCATCTCAACGACTCCCGTTTTGCGTCTTGCGGGCCAAAGAGGTCGGCGTCTCGCCGTCCTTGTGCTGCTTGCTCGTCTTCTTCTGGGCGGACTTCTGGTTCGCGTCGTCGAAGTTGAAGACCAGGTTGGCCTTTTCGATCTCGGCCACCGGCACGTCGAGGACGCGGTCGCCCACGTCCACCGAGATCGTGGCGGCGTCGCCTTCCCCGCGGACCTCGACCAGAGGGCCCACGTAGTGGCGGCGACCGGGCGGGGGTCCGAGCGGACGGCGCGTCTTCACCTTGACCTTGTCGCCGATGACACGACCGAAGTCGACCGCGCGCTTGAGCGGGTAGTCGAGGCCGGGTGAGCCGACCTCGAGGCTGTATGTGTCCGAGCCCGGCACGGCCTCCGAGACGTCCAGCACCGTGGACAGGTCGGTCGCGACCTCCGCGCAGGCGTCGAGCGTGATGCCCTCGCCCGGCGCGTGCGGGCCGTCGGGCTTGTCGATGAAGAGGCGGAGGATCCAGCCACCCTGCTCGCGCTTCCACTCGAGATCGACGAGCGCATAGCCTGCCCCTTCGATCACCGGCTTGGTGATCTGGGCGACTTGCTCGAGGTCTACTTTGGTCGCGGTCGTCATGTGAAATCGCTGGGTTGCGCTCCCGAAAACTCGTGTTGGGCGAAAAAAAAAGCGGGCTGACAGCCCACCTTTCGTGAAAACACCAAAAGTGTCGGAAGCGGGTAGCACGATTCACGAGGCAGCGCAAGGCTGGCGCAAGCCTCGGAGGACGTGAGGGAAAGCCTGTGGAGAGATTTCGGTGAAGCGAACGGTGGGTACAGCGCGCGACTAGCTGGCTTTTTTACCCTGCTGCGCGATGGTCAGCACTTCCAGGTAGTGCCGATCCGCATAATACGCCATCGCTTCGAGCGCATCCTTCATGCTCGCATCGCCGGCATCTTCGATCGGAAGCTCGACGGTCAGCACGACGTCGTCGTCGTCGTCGATCGCGAACTTCGCGAGGTTGATCTCGCGGTTGAGGCGCAGGAGGTGGCGATAGAGCTCCCGGGCGTGATCGCTCGAGCGCGGGGCCACGACGAACGGGACGATGGTGAAGAAGATCCAGTTGTCGGTGAGGCGGACGTAGAAGCGGAAGCTGTTCACGTCGCCGCGAAAGCCGGACCGCCACGTGTTGCGGTCGACACGCTCGACGGGCCAGCCATCGCCCTTCAAGAACTCTTCGACCCGTTCGGCGGTCAACGTCACGATGGGCGGCGATTAGCCCGCGCAGACAAAGCTTGTCAATGGGGCAACCGCATCAAAGGATGAGCGCCATGAAGCTCATGGCGGCCGTGGTCCAGATGACCTCGCGCGACAACCTCTCGGAGAATCTCGCGAAGGCCACCTCGCTCATCGCGGAGGCGGCGCGGCGCGGCGCCAAGCTCGTGACGCTGCCCGAGAACTTCGCGCTCTTCACGGCAGACGAGGCCGACCGCAGGGCCGCACGCGAGCGGCTCGATGGCAAGGGCCCCATCCTGCGAGCGATGGGCGAGGCGGCCCGGGCCCACAAGGTCGCGCTCGTGCTCGGCGGCATGCCCGAGCTCCCCGATACCGACGAGCCGCGGGCCCACAACACCAGCGTCTACCTCGACGCCGAGGGCACCGTGCGCGGCGTCTATCGCAAGATCCATCTCTTCGACGTCCGTATCCCCGATGGGGCCACCTACGCGGAGTCGGAGGCGACGGCACCGGGAGAAGAAGCGGTCGTCGTCGAGACCCCGTGGGCCCGGATCGGCCTCAGCGTCTGCTACGACGTACGCTTCCCCGAGCTCTACCGCGCGCTCTCGAGCCGCGGCGCGCAGATCCTGACGGTACCGGCGGCGTTCACCCTCCACACCGGCCGTGACCACTGGCACGTGCTGTTGCGAGCGCGCGCCATCGAGAACCTCTGCTACGTGCTGGCCCCGGCGCAGTTCGGCCGTCACAGCGACAAGCGCGTGACCTATGGCCACGCGCTCATCGTCGATCCGTGGGGTCAGGTCCTCGCCGAGGTCGGCGACCACGAGGGCGTCGCCGTTGCGGAGCTCGACCTCGACTACCAGGCCA
>JBDTCO010000238.1:0-4234 GCA_039923495.1 Polyangia bacterium | reverse complement strand
CGGCGAGCGTGTCGCACCGGTGCTGACGCGACTCATCGGGGTCGGCGAGGGCCTGGTCGGCCTGTGGATGCTGAGCGGGCTGTTCCTGCCGTGGTGCGCGCTGCTGCAGACGGTTCTCGTCGTGACGATGAACGCGATCGAGCTCACGAAGGCCCGCGACCTGCTGCTGGCGCCGCTACCGATGGTGCTCGGAAACACCGTGTTGCTGGCGCTTGCCTGGTACGCGGCGTTCTAAAACAACAGGAGGCAGGCGACCGTCGTCATCGCCTGTTGCCTGTCCGTCTCACGGATGCAGGCCCTTCTCGGTGAGCCACTTCTCGTTGAACAGGCGCGTCGAGTAGATGCCGCCGCGATCGCACAGCACCGTGACGATGGTGTGACCCGGGCCGAGATCGCGCGCCATCTGCACGGCAGCGGCGACGTTGATGCCCGAGCTCCCACCGACGTAGAGCCCCTCCTCGCGAAGCAGGCGATACACCATCGTGACGGCGGTCTGATCGTCGATCTGATAGGCCTCGTCGACGGTCGAGCCCTCGAGGTTGGCCGTGATCCGCGAGTTGCCGATGCCCTCGGTGATGCTGCCACCTGCCGACATCTCGGCCTTGCCGGTCTTCGCCCACGCGTAGATCGCGCTGCCCATGGGATCGGCGATCGCGGTCTTCACCTTCCAGTTGCTCTCCTTGAGGAAGCGCGAGACGCCGCCGTAGGTGCCGCCGGTGCCCGTCGCGCACACGAACGCGTCGACCTTGCCGTGCGTCGCGTCCCAGATCTCGGGACCGGTGGTCTCGAAGTGCGCGTCGCGGTTGACGGTGTTGTCGAACTGGTTGGCCCACACCGCGTTCTCGGTCTCGGCAGCGACGCGCCCGGCGACCTTCTGGTAGTTGCCGTCGTCCTTGTACGGCTTCGCGGGGACGGGTCGCACGTCGGCGCCGAGGATGCGCAGGAGGTCCATCTTCTCCGGCGACTGCGTCTCGGGGATGACGATGATGCACTTGTACCCGCGCGCAGCGCAGAGATGGGCGAGGCCGATCCCCGTGTTGCCGGCGGTGCCCTCGACGACGATGCCGCCGGGCTTGAGCACGCCGCGTCGCTCCGCATCGTCGACGATGTACCTCGCTGCGCGGTCCTTCACCGAGCCGCCGGGGTTGAGGAACTCGGCCTTGCCGAGGATCTCGCACCCCGTCTCGTCGGAGAGGCGCCCGAGGCGGATGAGCGGCGTGTCCCCGATGGCGCCGGCGAAACCTTGTCGTGTGTCCATGATCAATCCCTGAAGTTCTTGAACTGGAGCGGCAGTGGAACGTCGGCGCCGCGGATGAGCTTCATCGCCTCCTGCAGGTCGTCCCTGTTCTTGCCGGTGACGCGGAGTTGCTCGTCCTGGATGGAGGCCTGCACCTTCACCTTCGCCTCCTTGAGGAGCTTGACGAGCTTCTTGCCCTCCTCGGTGGCGATGCCTTCCTTGAGCTTGATGAGCTGGCGCGAGGTGCTCTTGCCCGCCGGCTGGATCTCCTCCGGGTCGAGCACCATCAGCGACACGTTGCGCTTCAGCATGCGCTCCTGCAAGACGCGGAACGTGGCCTTCACCTTCTCGTCGTCCGAGGACCGGATGAGGATTCCCTCGTCGGTGCGCTCGATCTCGGTGTCGGAGCCGCGGAAGTCGAAGCGGGTGCCGACCTCCTTCTTCGTCTGGTTGATGGCGTTGTCGAGCTCGGCATGGTCGAGCTCGGAGACGACGTCGAACGAGGGCATCAGGGATCCTTTCGTAGCTGCGTGACCATCTCGTCGGCGATGGTGCGTGCCTCGGCGAGGACGGCCGGCGTTGCGGTGGGGAGCGTCACGGCACCGACGACCGCGTGGCCGCCGCCGCCGTAGCGTTCGCACAGCGTCGCGATGTGGTGATGCGATGCGGGGCGGCGCCACGGGTTGATGCCGACCGACACCTTCGCGGTGCCGTGCGCGGCCGACACCGTGACGACGTACGTCGCGTCGGGCGCCAGCTTGTACGGACTGAACTTGTTGTAGCCGCAGCCCTCGTCGCCGAGATCGACGAGCGCAACCCCATCGGTGACGTGGATACGCGGTGCGATGAGCGCCTCCGACGCGCGCTGCTGTGCCGCGATCGACTGGACGAGCGGGTCGATCCAGGGCTCGCGCGCGAGCTCCGCCAGCGGCCGCGTGGCGAGCTGCTCGCAGAGGCGCGTCGTGAGCGCGGGGCTGGTGTTGTGCTCGACGAACGCCGCGAGCCTGAGCGCGGGCTCGGCGAGGCTCGTGGCTTCCTCCGCGGACGTGAACTGTGCGCCGTCGATGATCTCGGCCCAGCGCAGCAGCTCCTCGTAGTTGCCGGCGTCCCATCCCCAGGACGAGACGAGCGAGCGCACGATGAGGCCGGCGCACGAGCGCGCGTTTGGGTCGTAGAAGAAGTGGTCGCGCGGACGCGTGCGGAAGTGCTCGAGATCGGCGGCCGACGAGAACGCGCTCACGTGGTGATCGATCCACCAGCCGAGGCGCGGATCGGCGACATAGCGGAAGTCGAGGACGACGTGGTCGTCGGCGGTGAAGTCGCGATCGTCGAAGACCGGTCCGCGCGCGTGACGCTTGCCCACGAACTCGATCTCCGCGGTCGGGTCGACGACCTCTCGATAGAAGCGCGCGAACAGGCTCGCGGACGAGGCGCCATCGAAGCACTGATCGTGGAACATGATCTTCAGCTTCATCGTGCGGCCTTCGGAGGCATCATCACGGTCTGTTCGTCATCCATCGGCTGCGTCTGATCGACGACGTGACGGAGTTGCTGCACGGTGAGGGTGGATAAGTCCAAGATCTCCTTCTACCAGACGAGGTCCCGAGGCTAGCATGATGCGCGAGCACGACACATACAGAGGGGCACCGTGATCCATCCTGACTGGCTTCGCTGGTTGCACTGGCAACCCTCCTTCACGCGCGCGCTCGCGGGCGGCGTGCTCATCGGAACGAGCGCGAGTCTCCTCCTCGGCACGCTGGGCCGCATCGCGGGGTGGAGCGGGGTCGTGTCGTCGCTCGTCACGCCCGTGCGCGGCCACGTCGCGTGGCGGGTCGCGCTGGTGGTCGGCCTGCTCCTCGGTGGCCTCGCTGCCGTGCACTTCCTGCCCGGATCCATCCCGAGCTTCGCGTTCACCCCGCGGAGCGCGGCGCTGCTCGTCGGCGGTGGCCTGCTGGTCGGCTCCGGCACCCGCATCGGCAACGGCTGCACGAGCGGTCACGGCGTGTGCGGGATCTCACGCGGATCTCCCCGCTCGATCGTGGCGACCATCACCTTCATCGGTACGGGGATCGCCACCGTGGCCGTGATGCGCGCGCTGGGCCTCCTGTCGTGAGCCGCCGCGACTGGCTGTGGGCGCTGGTGGCCGGGCTGTTCTTCGGCGTGGGCCTCGTGATCTCCGGCATGACCGATCCGCTCCGTGTGCGCGCGTTCCTCGACGTGGCGGCGTGGGATCCCACGCTGATGTTCGTGATGGGCGGAGCGATCCTCGCGCATGCGCCGGTGGTGTGGCTCATGCGCAGGCGAGGTCGGGCGCTGGAAGGTCCGATGCACTGGCCCACGCCGACCCGCGTCGATGCTCGCCTCGTGGGAGGCGCAGCGCTGTTTGGCGTGGGCTGGGGACTGTCCGGCTACTGCCCCGGACCCGCTCTGATCTCGGTGCTTTCGCTCTCTGCCGGCGCGTTCGCGTTCGTGGGCGCCATGCTCCTCGGGAGCCGCCTGGTCGCGCGCTTCGACCCTCCGCGTGCGTGACTCCCTGAAGGTCGCATGGCGCACACGTGTCGCATCCGCGACGTTGACCCGGGAACGCCACTCGCGCTAGAAGCCGGTCGTCTGCGGCACCTGCCGCGACGGATCGACTCCTGGGAGGCCTTATGTTCAGAAAACTCGCTTATGCCGGCGCATTCGTCGGAACGGTCGCGATCGTCGCAGCAGCTTGCGGCGGCGGCAGCACGACCAACACCACCACGAAGGACTTCGCCATGGGTGACATGGCTGGGCAGAACAATGGCGGCGACGGTGGCGGAAGCACCGACATGGCCGTCAAGCCGTACACCGAGACGAGCGCCCACGCGATCGACACCGCGACGATCGGCGATCCGCTCGCGATCTCGGGCGCAGCCGTCACCCTCAAGAACATGATCATCCTCGCGCCGCCGGTCGGCTTCTCCGCGAAGTTCATGGGCGTCTCGAAGGCCGGCTGCCGCTACGAGGTGTGGG
>JBDTCO010000237.1:0-9755 GCA_039923495.1 Polyangia bacterium | reverse complement strand
CAACGCACGGCAAGCCCATCGCGTGGAACATCACCGTTGCGCCGAAGGACACGCTGCGGCCCGTCGTGTGGCGGTTCCCCATCGTCGGCACGGTGCCGTACCTCGGGTTCTTCGAGGAGAAGGACGCACGCAGGTTCGCGGCCAGCGCGCAGGCACGCGGCTTCGACACGTACATCCGCCCCGTCGCGGGCTACTCCACCATCGGCATCGCATCGGACCCGGTCTACGAATCGATGCTCGACCAGGGCGATGCCCGCATCGTCGAGGTCGTGCTCCACGAGATGCTGCACGGCACGCTGTACCTGCCGGGTCGCTCGGCGTGGAACGAGAGCTTCGCGACGTTCGTCGGAGTGCACGGCGCGGCGCTGTTCTTCGCGTCGCAGAAGGGCGACGACGCCGGCCGCAAGATCCTCGAGGAAGCGGAGCAGCGCGAGCGCGACGAGGATCGCTTCGGCGCGTTCCTCGCGCCCATCCACGAGGCGCTCGAGAAGCTGTACGCCGAACCCATCTCGAAGGCGGAGAAGCTCCGGCGTCGCGAGGACGTCTTCGCGGCCACGCGCCGCCGCTTCGCCGAGCAGTACCCCGGCCGCCACAGCATCTTCTCGGACCCACGCCTCAACAACGCCGTCGTCGCGTCGTTCGGCGTGTACCACCACAGCGCTCCCGAGCACGACCGCATCTGGAAGCGCGTGCGGGGCAACCTCCGACGCATGGTCGACCTGTACCGCTACGCAGTCGAGAACACCGACGATCCCACCGGCTGGCTGAAGCAGTTCTAGCGCTTGCCGTTGAGGCGGGACCTCACTATGGTTCCGCCATGCCTCCCGTCGACGACGCACCCACGCAGGCAGTCGCGCGTCACTCGCACGTGCCGTTCGCGCAGGGCCTCTTCGACGGTCAGATCGCTATCGTCACCGGCGGCGCCACGGGCATCGGCCTCGCCACCGTGCGCGTGCTCCTCGAGCTCGGCGCCAGCGTCGCGCTGTGCGGGCGCACGGAGGTGCGCGTGATCGCCGCTGCCGCCGCGCTGGCGATGGAGTTCGGCGAGCGCGTCGTCGGCGTCGCGTGCGACATCCGCGACGACGCGCAGGTCGCGCAGTTCGTGAGCGCCACGCTCGAGCGCTTCGGCCGCATCGACGTGCTCGTCAACAACGCCGGCGGTCAGTTTCCCGCGCCCGCCTCTGCGATCTCGAGCCGCGGTTTCGAGGCCGTGGTCCGCAACAACCTCCTCGGCACGTTCAACATGACGCGCGAGGTCGCGGTGCGCGCGATGATCCCACAGCACGGCGGCTCCATCGTGAACGTGACGGCCAACGTGTCGCGCGGCTTCCCCGGCATGGCCCACACCGGCGCCGCGCGCGCGGGCGTCGAGAACCTCTCGATGAGCCTCGGCGTCGAGTGGGCCACGCACGGCGTGCGCGTGAACGCCGTGGCGCCGGGCATCATCGAGTCCGACGGGATCAAGCAGTACCCGCCCGAGTTCATCGAGGCCGGCCGCCGTCGTACACCGCTCAAGCGCCTCGGCACGGTCGAAGAGGTCGCGTATGCAATCGTCTACCTCGCGTCGTCCGCGGCGTCGTTCATCACCGGCACGACGCTGCGTGTCGACGGTGGCGCGTCGCTGTGGGGCGATCTGTGGGACATCCCCGAGCACGGCACCGACGCGACCGGCATCGCCGGCGCTCAACGCTGAAATGGCCTCGTTCCTCCGACAGCTCGGCGCGTGGGGGCGCCCGCTCGACGTGTCCGCGCAGGGCTGGCGCGGCGACGAGCTGTTCGGCTGGATCTCCATCGTCGTCACGCTGGCGCTCGTCGTCGTGCTCGTGCAGCTCGCGCTCGTCGTTGTGCGCTCGCGTCGCCTGAAGCTCCCGGGCACGACGAACGGCGAGTCGCGTACGGCGCAGCTCATCGTGGTCGTGGGCTCGCTGCTGCTCTTCCTGCTCGTCGACGGGGTCGCGCTGCTGCGTGGCTGGGATGACCTGTCGGCGGGCCTCCTGCGCACGCCGGCTGCGAGCGAGCGCGTCGTGAACGTCGAGGTCCTTGCGCAGCAGTGGGCGTGGACGTTCCGGCTCGCGGGCGACGATGGCACCTTCGGCACCGACGACGACGTGGTCGTGATGCACGCCCTGCACCTCCCCGCGGGTCGGCCCGCGCAGCTCGAGCTCCGCTCGAAGGACGTGATGCACAGCCTCTACGTGCCGCAGCTACGCCTCAAGCGCGACGCGCAACCGGGTGCGACGACCGAGCTCCTCCTCGAGCCGACGCGCCAGGGTCAGTACGAGATCGCTTGCACGCAGCACTGCGGGCTCAACCACTACAAGATGCGCGCGACGCTCGATGTGATGGACTCCGCCGCGTTCGAGCGCTGGGCGCACGAGGAGAGCGTGCTCGCCAAGCAGCGTGCGTCCGCCCGGACCAGCGACGGCATGTGGGCCTGGCCGTTCGGCAAGGAGGCGCGCAAGTGAAGCTACCTCGCGTCTTCTCCCTCGATCACAAGGTGATCGGCCTCCAGTACCTGTGGCTCGGGCTCGTGGGTCTGCTCGCGGGCGGCATCATGTCGATGCTCATCCGCTTCTCGGTCGCCAACCCGGGCCAGCCGGTACCACTGCTCGGCGTCCTCTTCGGCCCGAGCCATGTCATCTCGCCGGCCGCGTACACGCAGCTCTTCACGCTGCACGGGACGGTGATGATCTTCTTCGCCATCACGCCGATCACCATCGGCGCGTTCGGCAACTACCTCATCCCGCTCCTCATCGGGGCGCGCGACATGGCGTTCCCTCGCCTCAACGCGGCGTCGTTCTGGGTGCAGTTCGCAGCCTCGCTGGTACTCGTGGTCGCCGCCTTCGATCCATCGGTGTCGGTCTCCGCCGGCTGGACGGCCTACCCGCCGCTGTCCACCACCATCGGCACGCCCGGCCTCGGCCTCACACTGTGGTCCTTGTCGCTCATCCTCGCCGGCACCTCGTCGATCCTGGGTGCGATCAACTTCATCACCACCACGCTCGCGCTGCGTGCACCCGGGATGTCGCTCATGCGCATGCCGCTCACGGTCTGGGGCCTGTTCCTCGCCTCGGTCCTCAACGCGCTGTTCGTGCCCGTCATCAGCGCCGCGATGATGCTGCTGCTGTCCGACCGTACGCTCGGCACGCGCTTCTTCATCGCACAGGCGCTCGTGCCAGGTGGCGGCGACCCGCTCGTCTACCTGCACCTCTTCTGGATCTTCGGTCACCCGGAGGTCTACATCCTCATCCTGCCGACGTGGGGCGTCATCTCCGATCTGTTCGCGTGGTACAGCGGCCGGCCGGCGTGGGGCTATCGCCGCACGGTCGCGGCGCTGTGCGCGATCACGCTGCTGTCGGGCGTCGTGTACGGCCACCACATGTACACCACGTCGATGAGCCCGCTGCTCGGACGCGGCTTCATGGTGCTGACGATGGTCATCTCGGTGCCGGGGACGGTGATGTTCCTCGACTGGATGGGCACGCTGTGGCGGGGCAAGATTCGCTACGAGCCTGCGATGCTCTTCTCGCTGGGCGTCATGGTCGTGTTCGCGGCTGGCGGACTCACGGGGCTCTACCTCGCCGACGTGCCGATCGACCTCTACCTCCACGACACGTACTTCGTCGTCGGGCACTTTCACCTCACCATGGCCGCGGCCGTCTTGCTCGGCACGTTCGCCGCCATCTACCACTGGTACGACAAGATGTTCGGCCGCACCCTCGACCGGACGCTCGGCCAGCTGCACTTCTGGCTCACGCTCGTCCCGCTCGTCGTCGTGTTCGTGATGATGCTGTGGATGGGCCACGTGGGCCTGCCGCGGCGCCTCTACGACGCGTCGACGTACGAGGTCTTCCGCCCGCTCGCGTACATCAACCGCCTCGCCACGTGGACCGCATACGTGCTCGGCCTCGGGCAGCTCGTGTTCGTGTGGAACTTCGTCGCGAGCCGGTTCATCGGCGCACCCGCACGGGCCAACCCGTTCGGCTTCCCGTCGCTCGAGTGGTCCACGTCGTCTCCGCCGCCGACCGAGAACTTTGCCGAGGAGCCCGAGGTCGTGCGCGGTCCGCACGAGCAGGACGGCAACGGTGGCTACCTCCCGCAGCGCAAGGTGGACCCGTCGTGACGCAGGTGGTTCCGTTGCGCGCACGGCCCAGTCACGAGGCCACGACGGCGCGCATCGGCATGATCGTCTTCGTCGCGGGCTGGACGATGATGTTCGGCGCGCTCCTCGTCGCGTATCTGCTCCTGCGCACGGGCCAGCCCGAGGGCGCATCCTGGCCGTCGGCCGGTCTCCCGCGCGTTCCTCGTGCGCTGCCGACGGTCGCGACATGCGTGCTCCTGGCCTCGAGCGGAACGCTGGCGCTGGCCGTCGGATCGATCCGCGCGGCGCGTCCGCGCGCGCTCATCCGCTGGCTGTGGATGACGCTGCTGCTCGCGCTCGTGTTCCTCGGCCTGCAGACCACGACGTGGCTGCGCATGAGGCACCTCGGCCTCGCGCCTGGCGCGAGCCTCTACGCCTCCTCCTTCTTCGGCCTCACGCTTTTCCACGCGCTGCACGTCATCGTCGGCATGCTCGGCCTGCTGTCGCTTCTGCCGCGCTCGTATCGCGGCGCGTTCTCCGCGCACGGTCACACGGCGGTGCAGAGCTGGGCGCTGTACTGGCACTTCGTCGACGTGGCGTGGATCGCTTTTTACGTGGCGGTGGTGGTGTGGTGAGAGCGTGGATCGCGCTGTTCGCGCTGGCAGCAGCCAGCCTCGTGGCCTGCAACCAGGGGCCAATCCACGCGCCCGTCGTTCTCGGCGGTCGCACGTACTCCGCAGCGTCTCTGAACCACGGCTACCGGCTCTACCAGCGCGGCTGTCGCGCGTGCCACGGCGATCTCGGCGATGGCCACGGCGTCTCCGCGCAGGGCCTGTGGCCGCCGCCACGCGATCTCACGCAGGGCCTCTACAAGTTCGGCCGCGTGCCCGCACCGGGGCTGCCACCCGACAGCGAGCTCGGCCGCATCCTGCGCGGCGGGCTCGACGGCACCGCGATGCTCCGGTGGCAACTCGCCGACGACGAGCTCGACGATCTCCTCGGCTACGTGAAGAGCCTGTCTCCGCGGTGGCAAAAGGAGGTGGCCGATGCCGCGCCGGTGCTGCCCCCCGATCCGTTCGCAGCCAGCATGGGCGGTGCGGGCGCGGCGATCGTCTCGCGCGGCGAGGCGCTGTATCACGCCAAGGCGCTGTGCGCGACGTGTCACCCGGCCTACGTCACGCGACAGCGTCTCTTCGAGATCACGATGGCGATGAACGGCACCGGCGTCGTGTCACCATGGTCGGCACAGCAGTACGAGAGCCGCGTGAAGGACACCGAGTACTGCTGGCGCTGGAACCCGAAGCTCGGCTCCGACGGCGAGCGAGCTTGCGAGGAGCCCGTGCACGCCGTGCCCCCCGACTTCGTGCGCGATCCGATGCGCGCCGTGCGCCCTTCCGTGCGCGTGGCCGACATCTACCTGACGCTCGCGGCCGGCATCTCCGGCGCGGGCATGCCACCGTGGAAGGGCGTGCTCACCGACGAGGAGCTATGGTCGATGGCGTACTACGTCGACTCGCTCGCGGCGCTGCGCGGCACGCCTTCGGCCGACGCGCTCGAGGCCACGTTTCGCGCTCCGGCGAACGTCGACTGGAAGCCGTAGCTACTCCATCCGGAAGTGGTCGGTGACGGCGACCGAGCCGAGCAGCGGCAGCTCCGAGTCGACGTAGCCGTCGGTCCAGTTGTTGACGATGAGCGGCTTGCCAGCCTGCATCCGATCGGAGACGAGGCCCACGTGCTCCGCGCCCGCGCGCGCGGGGAACGTGTCGAGGAAGACGATGTCGCCGGGTTCGTAGTCGGTGTCGGCGGCGATGGTCTTCGCGTGCCGCCGGAACCACACGAGCAGCGTCTTCACGCGCCGGTGGTTGATGCTCGGATCCACCTTGTCGACCATCGGGTACGCCTTGCGCGCGGCGACGATGTCGTCGTGCACGGCGCGCTGCAGGTCGATGCCCGCGTTGCGGAGCGCGCGGACGATCGTGTCGGTGCAGACGCCCTCGGTGCGCGGGACATCGCCGCCGGGATACGGGAGGCCACGGTACATCTCGTGGTACGCGGCGCGGTTGAGCAGCAGCTTCTTCATGCCGCGCACGATGTCGAGGCGATCGACGATCCCGTCGTCGTCATGATCGGGCGCGGCGACCTCGTTGCGGCGCGGGACGTCTCCCACCTCGCGCCGCATCTCCTCATCGAGCGGGTACGGGTACGTCTTGAGGGGCTGGTCACCCACATACAGCGTCGCGATCGCGTGCTTCGTGTCGATTCGCAGCTGCGTGCCCCTCGACACCTTCGCGGCCGCGAGCGCCGCCTCGACGGGCGCGGACAGCTCGGGGTAGATGCCACGGTCCGCGTGGGCGACACCAGCGAGCAACAGGAAGACGAGGGCGCGCATCGTGTCTCGTACGCCCGAGCCGCGAGTTCGGTCTACTCGCGCAGCGCAGCGTAGATGGCGCGCACCGCGAGCCCGCCCACGACGAACGGGAGCAGCACCATCACGAGGTAGAGCCAGCGCGAGCCGGACTGACCACTCGCGCACGCCGGGCACGCATGCGCGCTCCCGGCGACGAGGACCATCATAGCGACGAGCGTCGGCCTCACAGGTACACCACCACCACGATGCCGACCCAGGCGAGATCGAGCGCACCCCAGTAGAGCGGAAGGATGCTGCTGGTCCGCCGCGCGAGCGCGACCCGCAGCGCGTAGGCGACGCCACACACGACGTGAATCGCGTGCAGCCCCGTGACGACGAACAGGCTCGCGTGCCGCAGATCGGCCGACGGGCCCTCCCCGTGCCGCACGAGCTCACGCCACTCCCACGCCTCGCCTCCAACGAAGCAGAGCCCCAGCAGCACGACACCGAACAGCGCCGCGGGTCGCCCGATCTGGAGGAGCGCGCTCGCGCCGAACAGCAGCACCGTGAGCCCGCCGAGCAGCGCCCAGCTCGGGTGCGCGCCGGGCCACTCGAGCGCCTGATGACGGAACCACGCCGCCGCCCACAGCAACGCGACGAACGTCAGCGCATCGGAGACGACGAACGTCGCGCCTCCGGTGAGCAGCGCGCGTCGCGGCAACACGTGGCTCATGCGCCCTCGTGCAGCCCGTGCGCGCGCGCAATGGCCTCGAGTTCAGGCCGACGACGCTCGAGCTCCGCCATGTCCTTCACCGGCAGAAAGCGCGCATCGCGATCATGGCGCGGGACCTCGACGTAGCGCGTGTCGAGGACGCCGGTGAGCTCCTGCAGGAGGCGCTCGAACTGGATGGCCGTCTTGCCGTCGACCTTCTTCTTCACGAGGAACCATTGCCACGGTACGACGACCTCGGCGAGCACGTCGGCGCGTATCCACATCGTGTTGGTGTTGAAGACGCGCACGCTGTCGGGCGCGAAGGCCTCGGGCAGGCGGAACTCCTCGAGCACCTGGACCTTGCCGTCGACCTCCACGGGGATCCCGCCGTGATCGCCGTCCTCCTTCGGACAGACCTCGACGAGCAACTGTGCGCCGCTCGCGATGCACGCGCCGAGGTATGCAGGATCGACGGCAGCGCCGAGGTTGTCGAGGTTGGCCACGAGGAGCCAGCGACCGCCCTTCTCGAGGAACGCGTCGAGCAGCCCGGAGGTGCGCAGCGCGTCGACGAGGTCGCCATGCCCCGTCGCGTACGGGCTCGGGACGCCGTGCGCGTCACGAAACAGATGACCGGCATCGTCGAGACGGAGCGCGGCGCCCTGGCGGAACGTCGCGACCTCGGCGGGCGCGCCAGCCGACGCGAGCGCCTTGCGGATCGGGCCGTCGGTGGACTCCGACGTCATCAGCCACAGCGGCAGCGGATGGCCGCTGTCCTTCGAGATATGCGCCTGCTCGGCGAGACGCGCATCCAGGAACGTGACGCCCGGCGCGATCTCGATGAGTGCCTTGACCACGCCACCCATGCGCGTGGCCATACCACCCGCAAGGACGCACAGCGCGAGCTCGCCGCGAGCCAGGGCGTGCTCGCCGGCCTTGCGCAGCTCGTCGAGCGCGGCGCCCTTCGGCAGGGGCGCGAGCTGGTCGGGCTCGGGCGGCTTGCAGCTGCCCTGGATGCGATTCGAGCTCTCGTCCTTGCTGCCGTCGTGCAGCGCGCGCGCGCGCGCGACGAGCCAGGCGGGATCGAAGGCCGAGGCCGCGAGGCGTGCACGCAACGCGGGATCCAGCGCAGCGAGCTCGGCCGCGAGAGACGCGAGCTCGGTTGCGCGCGCCTCGACGTAGGCACCTACGGGCAGCTTCTCGTCGCTCATGCCGGCTTCGTACCTCGGTGACTGGGAGGGTGCAAGGTCATCGCATGAAGTAGCCACTCACCGCAATCGCCGCGCCGATGAACGCGAGGAGCACCGAGGCGCTGAACAGGTGGCGCTGGTTCGCGAGCAAGGTGAGGGAGAGGATCACGAGCGCCAGCGTGAGCACGCGCGTGCCCATATCGTAGCGCGCGATCTTCGCATCGATGTGCTCGGCGGTGCGGACGGCCTGCACCTGCTTGCGCTCGAGATCCTCGATGACGTAGAAGACGCGGCGGTTGTCGTCGTCGAGCGACGCGATGCGCTGTGCGTACTCGACGTGGTTGAGCTCCGCGAGGCGGAGGCGTGGGTCGTCGGGCCCCAGGGTGGCGACCTCGCGTGTGAGCTGGTCCTCCGAGCGCGCGTACCCATCTCGCTCCGAGGCGCGCGCGTGATAGAGCGTCCAGTGCGCGTCGACCTGGCGTTGCGCGCGCGACACATCGACGCGCAGCTGCTTGCCCGCGTCGTCGCGCTCGGTGCGCGCGAAGTTCAGAAACGACAGCAGCATCGTGAGCGAGATCGCTGCGATGGACACGCGGTCCGACAGCCGCTCCTTCGACGCGGCGCGGGCCTTGTCGTGCGCCTGCTCCGCCTTGTCGCGCGCATCGAGCCGCTCGATCGCACGCTCGACTGCAGCCGCAATCTCGTCGGGACGCTGCGTGGGCTGCTCGCTCATGGATGCCTCGCTACCGTGTCGAGCTCGACCTTGCCGCGCCACAGCTCGTCCTCCGCCTGCTCGAGCGCGTCGTCGTCGGGATCCGCGCCCGCATCGGCAACCCCCGCATCGGCATCCAGCGCGATCGGATCGACCGTGTGCGCGACGTCGAGCCTTCGCGGTGGTGGCGGCGCCTTCAGCAGTGCGTCCATCGGCTGACGCTGCTCGACGATGCGGTCCCACAGCTGCGCGTACGTGGAGCCGAGTCCACCCTCCACGCGCTCCGGCAGCGGCGAGGCCGTCTTCCACTCGTCGAAGATCGCGTCGAAGAGATCGTCCATCCACACGACCTTGAAGATGGCCGCGCGCTCGCGCATCACGTCCCGTCGCAGCGGCAAGGTGCCGAGCGCCTCGCACTCGCGCACGTGCTGATCGCGCTGCCACAGGAACTGCACGAGCGCATACGCGAGCTCCGGCGATGGGCTGTCCTTCGGGAGCGCCCACACCCAGTCCTCGCGGAACGAGAAGGGGCGGCCGGCGCGTAGCGGGTGTCCGTTCGGCTCGAGCGCCTGCGACGAGACGCGTGGCATCGGCGCGAACGCGAGGTCGTCGGGATCGGCGATGAGTGGCCGGGCCCCGCGGTACGACCCGCCGTGCAGCGCGAACGCCTGCTGCTGATTCACCGTCGCGAGGTAGAGGTCGCCCCGCTTCACCGC
>JBDTCO010000236.1:0-12831 GCA_039923495.1 Polyangia bacterium | reverse complement strand
GTGACGCGCTCGCCGAACCGGTACTCGACGCCCGGCTTCTTGCTCGCGACGTCGCGCAACACGTCGACGAGGTCGTGATGATCGATCGCGAAGCCGGCCGCGCGCGAGCCGGGGATCTCGTGGTAGGGCAGCGTGGTGGCCGGCTGATCGCGGTGGTGCACGATCGCAAAGCCCGGCACGTCGACGCCGCCGGCGGCGTGCAGCCCTTCGAGGACGCCGAGCTCGGCGAGCTCGTCGACACCACTCGGGTGGATGAGCTCGCCGTTGAAGCGCGGGTTCTTGCCCTTGCGCGCCTCGAGCACGAGGATGCGCCGCCGACCATCCGACAGCGCGTTCGCCAGCGCGGAGCCAGTGAGGCCTCCACCGACTATCACTACATCGACGGTGGTGAGGTCGTGCACCCGTGCTTCGTTCATGGCCTTCATGCGTACACCCGCTCCTTGCGCGTCGCAACCGACGGCTTGTGCAAGGGGATACGGACGCGCGATGCTTCCGGACGATGCCCGGCCTGCGAGACCTCCCCTTCGACCGCCAGATCGCGGTCGCTTACGACCACCTCGAGCAACTTCGCCACATCAACGGCGGCTACGTCGCGTCGCCCTACTCGGGTGAGGCCGGCTACGACCGCTACGACGTCTACTGGCTTCGCGACATCATGTACGCGACCTACGCGAACGAGTACCTCGGGCTCTACGACAAGGTGAAGCAGTCGTACGGCGTCGTGATGACGATCTTCGAGAAGTTCCACCACAAGATCGTCCGCGGGACGCGCAAGAAGCCCGACCTCCAGCGCTCGAAGGGCGCCGTCGTCCACGCACGCGTACACCCGACGACGCTGGAAGAGATCACGGACGAGTGGGGCCACCACCAGCTCGACATCTTCGGCCTGTTCCTCTTCAAGGTCGGTGATCTCCAGAAGCAGGGCTTCCGCGTGCTGCGCTCCAACGAGCACGTGCAGGTCGTGAAGGACATCCTCAGCTACCTGTGGACCGCGCGCTGGGACTGCGAGCCCGACTTCGGCGTGTGGGAGGAAGGTCCCGAGCTGCACTCGTCGTCGATAGGATCGGTGCTCGCCGGCCTCACGATGTGGCACGACCACGGCTACTACGACTACAAGTACCGCAACCGCATCGACGTCTCGTCGATCATCCCGGTGTCGGAGCGCTTCCTCGAGGACGGTAACACTGCGCTCGCCAAGCTCCTGCCGCGCGAGAGCGTGTCACGGCCGTACGACCTCGCGCAGCTCTCGCTCCTGTGGCCGTACAACATCCTCAAGGACCAGCAGGAGCTCCAGGAGCAGATCCTGAGCAACGTCGAGACGAACCTCGTGCGCTCGTATGGCGTCGTGCGCTACCCCGGTGACCGCTACTTCAGCGCGAACCCCGACGCGCTCATCGGCAACGAGGCGGAGTGGCCCATTGGTCTGGCGTGGCTGTCGATCGCGTACTCGAAGATGCTCGCGCAAGCGGCACGAACGGGCGCGAGCTCGGCGACGGTGAAGCACTACCTCGAGCGCGCTCGCACACACCTTTCGCACCTCGAGGCAGTCATGACCGAGGACGGCCGCATCCCCGAGCTCTTCACCGCGGGCAAGGCCGGCCACAACACACCGCTCGGCTGGGCACAGTCGTTCTACATCGTCGCGAAGCTCTCGCTCCGCAACGCCGAGCGAGAGGTTCACGTCTAGCGATGGTGGAGCCATTCGCATCGCACGCCGGTGCACCGCACCCGGTGGGAGCCGTGGCGCTGCGCGGTGCAAGGGCGGTCACGCCAGGCGCCATCGCGTAACCCGCCGGTCTTTTGTCGGCGTCGCCGGAGGTGTGCCGCCGTCGACGATCGCCGTCGTTTCACCATCCTGATGCGGAGGCATCGGACGGGGCATCCCCGCTCGCGCAGCCGTCGAGGTAAGGCTGCGGTCGCGACCGGCTCGTTCGATCGTAGTGCTGGCAGGGATGAGCGTGCGCTACAGCAGATGCGAGCCGCCGACGTCAGCGGCGAGAGTGGACCCGCTCACCATCGGTGGCAGGCTACCGCGACGCTCCGCGGCCCTCGAAGCGGAGCTGTCGGGTCTTGTTGCTGGCGAAGCTGACCTGCGCGCCGACCCCGTTGGTGTAGCGGACGCTCGAGGTCCGATAGCGCAGGCCGAAGGGGAGCCGGCGCTCGGTGTGGATCTCCTCGGAGGTGTTGTGGAGCCCGCCCGTCTGAGCGCCGGTCGCGAACACGCGTGTGCGTGCGAAGGTCGGGTGCGCACCGCCGCGCAGCTCGATGGAACGCGTGATGTGGACGTCGACCTCGACGTCGCGGCCACGGTTGTCCTTGGCCATCCAGGAACGGTGCTGCTGCGCGAACATCGACGGCGTGGCGCCCGTGGTCGACGAGAGCGTCGAGCGCGGACCTCGACCGAGCGAGATCGTGTGGTCGATCGAGCTGCGGACGCTCGTCGAGAACGACGCGGCGGCCTGCTGGATGGCCGTGATGCCGGCCTCGCCCTTTGCGGATCGCATGACCTCCGCGCGCGCATCGCCGACGATGCATGTGGTGAGGGCAAGCAGGAGAGCGACCGCCTTGATGTTCATGACTGGATACCGAAGCAGAGATCGCGCCAAGGCTCGGACGAGAAGATCCGAATGGTTAGCGATGAGCTCACCCGGCGGACAGGACGAGTGTCCACCGAGGCGGCGACTCCTCCTGTCACTCCACGGCCGGAGCACGATCGCGAGACCGGCCTCGCTTCGGGACCTTGACCGCCGGCCTCGAACCGGTCGGCGGTCGGCGCATCAGGGGCTGCCGCAGTCGATGCCGCTCGTGATCTGCTCGGCGGCCTTGGGCGCGCAGAACCTGTACGTCGCGCCCGTGTAGCCGCAGCAGTGGTCGTACGGCAGCATTCCGAACTGCGTGTTGCCGGTGTAGCCGACGCACTCGCCCGCGTTGTGGCAGAGCTTCGTCTTGATCTCGCCGGAGTTGTTGCCGACGCTGGCGGAGCCGGGGCAGCTCGCGGTGCACATCGCGGCGCCGTTCGTCGACATCTGGCCCTGGTCGAACACGATGTCGGCGCAGCAGCTCGGCGACGCCGATGAGCAGTCCTCCGGACCATCGCACGCCGCGGTGATGCCACCGTCGGCGCAGCTGGTGCCCGTGACGCACATCTGCTGCACCGTGGAGCCGCTCTGCTTGATGCAGCAGACCGAGCCGGTCGCGCAGGTCATCGTACCGCACGCGATGCCGGAGAAGTCGCCTGCCGTCGCGAAGTCGCTCGACGAGACCGCGCTGTCGGTCGAGACCGCGGCGTCGATCGTGACGGCCGCGTCTTTGCCGCTGGTGGCCAGATCCTGGGTGCCGCCGGCATCAGTCGTGTTGCCGAGGCCGCCCCCGCCACATGCGAAGGCGAGCGAGGTCGAAAGGACGAGCAGCGAACGAGCGAGAGACGACATGGAGCCCTCCTTGGGCGACAGCAGACACGGAACATACACGCGTTCGCCCAGGTGCTGTTGCGCACCCGCGCCGTCACCGCGAGACCGTCCGAAGTCGTCGGCTTCTCTGCCCGAACCGAGGCTACTTCATCCGCTTGAGGAGCTGGTTACCCGGCCCCCACGAGAGGATCAACGAGTCCGGCTCGGCGACCTGGCCCTGATACGTGTCGAGCCGGCGGAGCGCGTTGTCGCAGCGCGACGGCGTCGCCTTGTAGTCGACCTCCGTCAGCGTGAGCTTGTCGCCGAAGCGCTGGCCCGTGACCGTGTAGCGAGTGACCGTCTCGTACTTGCCCTCGCCGTTGCATGGATAGACGCCTCCCGCCCGGATGCGCTTGACGGTGCGATCGTAGTAGCCGCGGATGCCGTCGGCGGCCTCTTTGAGGTGCCACTCCTCGCGCTCCTGCCGCTCGTCGCCCTCGGCATCGATGCTGCGCAGGCCCCACTCCCACGTTCCCTCGACGGGGACCGCGGCGAGCACCGAGGCGGACGGACCGGCGAGGGCAGGCTGCGGCGTCTCGCCAGCGGCCTGGCCCATGCGTGACCCCTGCGTGTTTCCCTGACCGACGAGCACCGTGTCGGCGAGCGGCGTGCCTCCGTCGGTGCGACGCACGAGGGTCTGGCCAGCCTCCGGCCCCCAGCGGAGCGAGAGCGTACCCTGCCGCAGCGTGCCGGCGTACGCGACGAGGTTGCGCGCGCCGTCGTCACATGGGTTCGACGCCGCCTGGAACGCCGTCTCGCGCAGCGACACGTGATCGCCCTCGACCTTGCCCGAGAGCTTCACGCGCGTGGTCTTGGTGAAGCCGAGCTTCTGGTTGCAGCGGAAGAGGCGATCGTCGGTGGACATGAGCGTGACGACGCGATCGTAGTAGCCGTCGACCTGCCCGTTGCGCTGCACGAGGTGCCACTCCTCCTGCTCGATGCGCATGTCGCCCTGATCATCGGTCGACCGGTAGACCCAGTCCCACACGCCGTTGATCTCGGGCGGACGCACCTGTGCTTCCACGATCGGATGGCGGCTGTCCACGTGGGCGGTGCGCTGCGCCGCGCATCCAGCGGATGTGGCGAGCGCGACGAAGACGAGACCGAGGGTGCTGCTGCGCTGCATTCACACTCCGAGCATCTGAGGTGTCGGACTACTCCCTTCGAGCTTAGCCCCAACGCGCGCGCGACGCCACGGCGGACGCAGATTTCCCGTCGGTGAAGTGGCGGACGTCGGCGATCGCCTGCGCAGATCCTCCTACCTTGCACCACGCGCGGCTTGTGCAACGCGCAGCGACATCCGTATGGCATGCTGGGCCTCGTGCGTGTCGTGAGGGCCCTCGTCGTGCTGCTGGCCACAGTCGGTGTGCTGTGGTGCGGTCGTGCGTCGGCTGACGCGGATGCGCACGCGCAGCTGCGGCGCGGCATCGAGCTGCAGCGTGAGGCCAGCTGGAGCGCGAGCATCACGGCGCTCGAGCGTGCGCGCTCCACCGGGGCGCTGTCGTCGGCCGAGCGAGCGGAGTGCGGGTTCTATCTCGGCGCCGCATACCTCGCGATCGGCTCCGAGGCGGCCGCGCGTCGCGAGCTGTCCGTGGTCCTCGATCTGCAGCCGGGCTTCGAGCCGCCGCCGTACACGTCGCCGAAGGTGGCCTCGCTCCTCGGCGAGGTCGCGCGATCACGGGCGACGGCGGCGCAGCTCGATCCACGACCGCCGCGGCCATCTCCTTCGAGCGACGGGCTCGAGCTCGGCTTCGAGGCACATCGCACGAAGGGTCCGGTCTACGGTGTCGTGCGTTTTCGCATGCGCGGCGATGCCCTCTACGGGTCCGCACCTCTCGTCGCGCGATCGCCGGAGCACGATGGCACGCAGGCGCTTGTTGCCGACGTGAAGCCCGCGCACAGCGGCGTGCTCGAGTACTACGCGGATGCGCTCGAACCCGCCGGGCACCTCGTCGCTGGCAGCGCGGAGCGTCCCTATGCGTTGCCGTTCACGGAGCCTGCAGCGCATGCGAGGAAGCCGTCGCGCGGCCCGAGCAAGCTCGTGTGGCTCGCGATCCCGGCTGGCGTCATCGTCGGCGCGGCGGTGGGCCTGGGCCTTTACTTCGGCCTCGCGCACTGAGCGAGCACGGCTGTCGGAGGCAGGACACGTCCGGAGAGCTCGCGCTTCTGCTTCGGGGCTACTTCTTTTCGGCGAACAGGTTCACCACGAGCACGGTCTCCTGGCCCGCGTGGACGATGACCTTGCGGCGCACGACGACGCCGAGGTCGTGGTTCGACAGCACGACGGTGTGCGCGCCTTCTGCGATCTCGGTGGAGCGCAGCGGCGTGGTGCCGAGGGCCTTTCCGTCGACGCGCACCTCGGCCCACGGCTGCGCGGCGAGGCGGAGCGAGCCGTGGGCCACGACCTTGCGCTTCGGCGCGATGACCTTCGGTGGCGCAATCTTCGGCGCGCGCATCGCGACCGGCCGCGCCGGCGTGGGGATGGGCGGCGCCATCGCGGGCTCGAGGACGGGCGGAACCGTCGGTGGCCGGACGATCGGCGGCGCAACGATCGGCGGCGCGACGATGACGGGCGCGACGGCAAGGGTCGGTCGTCCGTCGTGGTGCTTGAGCACCCGCGTCGTCACGAACGCGGCCGTCGCGGTGACGAGCAGGGCACCCGCGAGCAGCGCGAACCTCGAGGTGCGGCGTGGGCTCGTCGGCGGCACGCCTTCGGGCGGCGTGAGCCACGGGTTCGAGCCGAGCGCTCGCAGCGACGTGGAACTGAGGTGGGCGTACGTGCGGCGCGCGAGCGCGGAGTCCTCGGCATGCTCGGCGTCATCGTCGGGGAACAGCACCTGCGCGAAGCCCCGCACGGAGTCGTGCGTGCCCACGATGTGCTCGGCCTCCGCGACGGCCTCGACGGCGTCGGCGAGCGCACCGGCCGTGGGGAGCCGACGATCGCGATCGCGGTGCAGCGCGCGCAACGCGATCGCGCCGAGCCCGGATGGCACGTCGCCACGCAGCGAGTCCGGCGCCTCGACGTCGTGGGTGAGCACGCGGTGCAGCGTCTCGGCGTCGTTGCCGCCGCGGAAGAGCGGGCGTCCGACGAGCAGCTCGTGCAGCACGATGCCGAGCGCGAAGACATCGCAGCGGTGGTCGACCCCCTTGCCACGGATCTGCTCGGGCGCGAGGTACGCGAGCTTGCCCTTGATGAGGCCCGTGCGCGTCTTGTGCGACTGGTCCGCCATCTTCGCGATGCCGAAGTCGAGCAGCTTGATGCTGCCGTCGGCACACACGAACACGTTGTGAGGGGACACGTCGCGATGCACGACGCCGAGCTTGTGTCCGTCGGGGCCGACGAGCTGGTGCGCGAAGTCGAGCGCGCGCGCTGCGTCGACGACAGTGCGCACGATCACGTCGAGCGGTAGCGTCACCTTGCGACGGCCGGTCGCGCGCAGCAGATCGATGAGCCCACGGCCCTGCAACAGCTCGAGCACGATGTAGGGCTCGACGCCCGTCGCGGTGGTAACCTCGCCGAGCTCGATCGTCTCCACGATGCCGGGGTGACGCAGCCGCAGCCCGAGCTGTGCCTCGTCGACGAACGCGCGGCGCAGCTCCTCGTCTGCTGCGATGCCGGGCAGCATCCGCTTGATGGCGACCTGCCGTCCCGAGCGCGAGTCGACCGCCAGCCACACCACAGCCATCCCACCTTTGCCGAGCGGACGCAGCAGGTGGTACGCGCCGAGCACGTCGAAGCCGGGCACGAGGCCGGCCGGAGGTGCGTGGTGGCTGTCGGGAACGCGGATCGTCACTGCCGTTCTCCTTGTCGTGCTGCATCGTCAGGCAACGCGGCGCGCCGGAAGGGGCACGCACGACCGGAGGTGCGACGACGTCGCAGGAGGAGAACGCCCTGTGAAAGCAAGGAGCTGGTGAAAGGGCTATGACCGGGCGACTCTCGTCGCACCTCCGGTCTCGCGCTGGAGGCCCGCCTCTCCTTCATCCCCGGCCCGAACGACTTGTCGGTGTGGGGAGCGAAGGTGCGTGGCTCTGCGTGGAGCGGGCTCGCTGTGCGAGACCTCTCCTTGCTCTGAGTCAGTCGAGATCGATTTATAAAGCGCCGGCTTTTACTTTGCCGCCCGCGCTTTCAATTCGTCAACGCGAAAACGTCAGAAGCGCATCCCGCGCCGCGCCCGGTACATGAACCAGTCCTTTACGAGGAGCGCGGACGGCACGAGCGCGATGGCGCCGATGATCGGTGCGCCTGCGACCATCACAGCGACGGCGCCTGCCGTGGCCACCGTGGCGATGACGCCCTTTTTGCGAGCGATCTGCCGGTCATTGTCCGCGAGCGACATGGTGGTTCCTCTCTCCGTGGTTGCTGCTGCAAGTCCCTGGCGGCGATTTCAATGTCGATCATAGCACCGGTGCTACGCTCGTGCCGTGGACACCGAGCGATACGCGGAGGGCAGCGAGGACCTTCCGCCCGGTGGGTCCGCGGTCGGGCCAGTGGCATGGTCACCTCCGAGTGCGCTGAGCGTGATCTTGTCGACGGTAGCGCTGTGCCTCGTGGGCGTCGGTGTGGCTGCTGCGACGCAGTGGCGTGCAGCGCACGATCCGCACGTGGTCGCGGGATTGCGCGTGCTCGGTCACGACGTGGGCGGCCTCGCGGTGGGACCGGAGCTGCACGGCAAGCTGCAGGCGCTCGTCGCTGGAGCGCTGGATACACGCGTTACGCTCTCGCTGGGCTCCGGCGCCATCGGGGAGGCGCGTCCACGCACGGCGTCGCGTCGTCAGCTCGGCATGCGCATCGATGATGGCGCGCTCGAGGCCCAGGTCGTCGCGTTCGGCCGGGGCGGTGTCGCAGACCCCGAAGGCATGCTGGGTGGAATCCTCGACAGGCTGCGCGCTCGTCGCGGCGCGGTGGATCTCGTGCCGATGCCGCACGTCGATCACGTCGTCGCGCGTGAGTTCTTCGTGGATCTCAAGGACGACGTCGATCGCGCGGCCGTCGACGCGCACCTCGATCTCGATCACCACCGTGTTGCGTCCGAGCAGCCGGGCTGCTTGTTGAAGGTGTACGACGCGCTCGTCGCCGTGGACTATCTCGCGCAGGCCGGCCTCGGCGGCCCGACCACGCTGTCGCTCGGGACCTCGTCGGTGCCCGCTCGCGTCACGGCCGACAAGCTCGCGCAGATCGACATCTCGACGGTGCTGGGCACGTGGGAGACGCGCTACAGCGCCGTGGGTCCCGACACCGATCGCACGTACAACCTCAAGGTCGGCGCCGATCACCTGAACGGCCACATCCTCATGCCGGGCGAGCTGTTCTCGTTCAACGAGGTCGTGGGCGATCGCACCGAGAAGGAAGGATATCGCGTCGCACCGGTGATCTCGGCGGGCGAACTCGTGGACGGGCTCGCGGGTGGCATGTGTCAGATCGCGTCGACGCTGCACGCGGCCGCCTTCTTCGGCGGGCTCGAGATCGTCTCATCCACCCCTCACTCGAGGCCAAGCGCCTACATCACGATGGGCCTCGACTCGACCGTCGTGTACCCGACGACGGATCTGAAGCTCCGCAACACCTACGACTTCCCGCTCGTCATGCACTACACGGTCAACCAGGGCACCGTGAAGGTGGAGCTCCTCGGCAAGGCGCGTCCGAATGCCGTCGTGTTCGAGCGCGAGATCCGCGCCGAGACGGGCTTCGGTCGCGAGACCCGTCGCGACTCGAGCGCACCGGTCGGTCAGCAGCTGCTCCTTCAGGAGGGCTATCCCGGCTATGCGCTGGTGCGTCGACGCTTCGTTTTCCCCGCGGGCCAGGTCCCGAAGACCAGATCGCAGGAGACGATGGACCAGGCCCTCGGCAGGCTTCACGCAAAGCCCATCGCCCGAAAGGAGTGGGCGCTGCACTACCCATCGACCGAGCAGATCGTCGCCAACGGCACCGGGCCGAAGAAGCTGAAGAAGAAGGATGCGCCGCCTGCGCACCGTATCCCACCGCTGCAGCCCGAGCAGCGCGGCGTCTATCACGTGGTGCGGTAGGGAGTGCGTCAGGTACGGCCCTGGCCAGCAGGATTCGCGGAGCGGTCGAACCCTGTGGTAGAGTGACGGTGTCTTGTTACCGTCGACGAAAGCCGTTCGCCTCCTCTCGGAGCTCCTGGAATACGACCAGCTCGTTCGCACGCGTCGTCAGCCGCTGACGCTCGTCCAGAAGCAGCGTCGTCAGGCCATCGCTGCCGAGCTCCATCGCTGGGCCCTCGAGCGCCAGCGCTTTCAGGGTGGCGGTGCCGAGCACCGTCGTGACCCGCGCGCCGACGTGCGGCTCCGCGTCCAGATGCTCGGTGGACCGCGCCCGGTCGATCTCGAGGCCGACTCGATCGCCGTCGGCGGTGTGCGCGTCCACGTGGGCTTTCAGCCGCGCGTGAACGACGTGCTCGCCCTCCGCATGACTCCGCTCGAGGAGCCCGCCGTCGAGCTCATGGCCAGGGTGGTCTGGTATGACCCGGTCCGCAGCAAGGCCGGTCTCGCGTTCTCGAACATGTCCGACGACGCCCGCGCCTTCGTCGAGCGCGTGGTCTACAGCGGCCTCATCAAGCCTCGCTGATTTCTCGCCGATCTCTCGCCGATCTCTCGCCGATCTCTCGTCAGGCGTCGGTCCGGCTCACACCCGGCAGGCCGAGCACGAAGTCGATGCCGAGACCGCTCGACGGGGTCTGGTAGCCGACCGGCACCTTGCCGCCGAGCACGCCCTCGGCCGCGCGGATGCCGGCATGCGCGGTGAGATCGTAGCCCTCGGGTCCGACGAGCCGCGCGGCGAACATGCCGCCAGGGCCCCGCGCCTCGGCATACAGACGGCTCCGACCGCGGGCGCGTTGCTCCGGTGTCGGGCCACCTTCGCCGATTCGGCTCTTGAGGAATCTCTGCACGAGCTTCGTGGCGAGCAGCGGGCCGAGGGGACCTGCGAGCCGCATGAAGACGCGTGCGGCTCGTGGCGCCGACAGGTACACCTCGATGTTGGGCACGTGCGTCGAGTGCCACGCGGTCGAGACGTCGCCCCACGGGATCGTGACGCAGGTGCGCTTGCCCTCGCCGAAGTCGAACTCGCGCGTCGCGTGGCCCGACGGCACACGCGTGATGCGGCCGTCACGACGGACCGCGCCGCCCGCGCCGATGTTCTCGATCATCGTGAGCGCGGTGCCGTGTGACAGCGAGCCGGAGACGCCGAGCGCGATGGTGAGGTCCGTCGCGCCCGGGACCTTCGACGCGACGTAGGCCGCGAGGCAGTCCGAAGGCACCACGTCGAACCCGACGCCCGGCATCAGCGTGACGCCCACGGCCTTCGCCTCCGCGTCGCGCGCACAGAGCGCCTCGAACACCGCGATCTCGCCGGTGACGTCGAGGTAGTGCACGCGCTTTCGGAGGCAGCCGTCTGCCATCGGCTTCGACGTGCGGTGAAACGGGCCCGCCGCGTGCAACACGACGTGCACGCCGTCGAGGCCCTGATCCACCTCGGCGGGGCTGTCGAGCGAGAACACGCGCGTCGGCAGATCGAGCACGCGCCCCATGGCCTCGACGTCGTCGCGTCGACGACCTGCGAGGATCGGACGGAGCCCGCGTGCGCGCGCCTCGTCGGCGAGCAGCCGCCCCGTGTAGCCGTAGCAGCCGTAGAGCAGCAGCGTATCCATGTCCGTCCGCGTACCGCGTCGCGCTTCTCGTTGCAACGAGCTACACAGCGCCTGCTCTCGCGGCTCACTCGCACGCCGCCCGGATTTGACGGCGCGGCGTCTTCCAAAGTAGGGGAAGGCATCATGCGCGCGCATCGGATCGTCGAGCTGTTCAACGGCAAGGTAGAGGTCGGTCAGGAGGTCGAGGTCCGTGGCTGGGTGCGCACGCGCCGCGACTCGAAGGCCGGGCTCTCGTTCATCCACCTGTCCGATGGCAGCTGCTTCGCGCCGATGCAGATCGTCGCGCAGAACACGTTGCCGAACTACGAGGCTCAGATCCAGCGCCTCACCGCCGGCTGCGCGATCATCGCGCGCGGCACGCTCGTCGCATCGCAAGGCAAGGGTCAGACCGTCGAGGTCCAGGCATCTGCCGTCGAGATCGTGGGCTGGGTCGAAGATCCCGAGACGTACCCGATGCAGCCGAAGAAGCACTCCGTCGAGTACCTGCGCGAGGTCGCTCACCTCCGTCCGCGCACCAACCTCATCGGTGCCGTCGCGCGCATGCGCAACACGCTCGCCGCGAGCGTGCACGGCTTCTTCCAGCGCGAGGGCTTTCTGTGGGTGCACACGCCCATCATCACGGCCAACGACGCAGAGGGCGCGGGCGCGATGTTCCGTGTCTCGACGCTGGATGCGAGCAACCCGCCGCGCACCGCCGACGGCAAGGTCGACTTCGATCAGGACTTC
Organism: Polyangia bacterium; assembly: GCA_039923495.1. GTDB lineage: Bacteria > Myxococcota_A > Polyangia > Palsa-1104 > Palsa-1104 > JBDTCO01. Next base: position 989 of record JBDTCO010000236.1, on the reverse strand, counting down.
TTCGGCAAGCAGACGCACCTCACGGTGTCCGGTCAGCTCAACGTCGAGACCTACGCGATGGCGCTGTCGCGCGTCTACACGTTCGGCCCGACCTTTCGCGCCGAGAACTCGAACACGCGTCGCCACCTCTCCGAGTTCTGGATGGTCGAGCCCGAGATCGCGTTCGCCAACCTCGAGGATGACATCGCGCTCGCCGAGCGCTGCTTGAAGCGCATCTTCGCCGACGTCCTCGAGCAGCGCGCCGACGACATGGCGTTCTTCGCGGAGCACGTGGACAAGGGCTGCATCGAGCGGCTGCGCAAGTTCGTCGACGCACCGTTCGAGCGCATCGACTACACCGACGCGATCTCGCTGCTGCAGAAGAGCGGCAAGAAGTTCGAGTACAAGGTCGAGTGGGGCATCGACCTCCAGTCGGAGCACGAGCGCTGGCTCGCCGAGGAGCACGTCGGACGGCCCGTCGTCGTCGCGAACTATCCGAAGGGCATCAAGGCCTTCTACATGCGCCAGAACGACGACGGCAAGACGGTCGCCGCGATGGACGTGCTCGCCCCCGGCATCGGCGAGATCATCGGCGGCAGCCAACGCGAGGAGCGCCTCGACCGCCTCGACGCGCGTCTCGACGAGATGAAGCTGCCCAAGGAGGACTACACCTGGTACCGCGATCTTCGTCGCTACGGCACGACGCCGCACGCGGGCTTCGGGCTCGGCTTCGAGCGCGCGATCCAGTACGTCACCGGCGTCGAGAACATCCGCGACGTGATCCCGTTCCCGCGCGCCCCGCGCCAGGCCGACTTCTAGCCGCGAAACTCGCTCCGTGTACGAGGGTGAGCTACGCATGGGGCTTGGCCTCGTCGCACAAGCTCGCCCTTGCCTTCGTGGGCCTGCTGCCGGCGTGCGTGCACGAGGTAGCGCGACCGCCGGTCGTGATGCCTCGGCCGGTCGCCGAGACACCACCACTTCCGGTTGTCGAGGCGCGTCCGGTGGAGAAG
>JBDTCO010000235.1:0-8323 GCA_039923495.1 Polyangia bacterium | reverse complement strand
CTCGCGCTCGAGAGCCGCGGCCAGGGTCAGACCGGCGTCGACGGCTCGCCGTTCAAGCTGAGCATCGCGAACGCGCTGTGGGGCCAGGAGGGCTCGACGTTCCTGCCGGCGTTCCTCGACACGATCGCGGTGAACTACGGCGCGGGCGTGCACCCGCTCGACTTCCTGCACTCACCTGATCCGTCGCGCATCACGATCAACGACTGGGTCGCGAAGGAGACCTCGAACAAGATCCTCGACCTCATCCCCGAGGGCGCGATCAACTCCGACACGCGGCTCGTGCTCACCAACGCGGTCTACTTCAACGCGTCGTGGGCCACGGCCTTCGAGCAGAGCGCGACGAAGGACGCGGCGTTCACGCTGGCCGACGGCTCGACGGTGCAGGCGCCGACGATGCACGGTGGCTTCGAGGGGGAGGGCTTCTCCGACGACACGATGCAGGCCGTGCAGATCGAGTACGCCGGTGACGAGCTGTCGATGGTCGTCATGCAGCCGAAGGACCTGGCCGCCTTCGAGAGCTCGCTGTCGCCCGCCGTCCTCGACGGGGTCCTCGCGAAGCTCGCGCCGGCGTACATCACGCTATCGCTGCCGAAGTGGAAGGTCACCGACTCGCACGGCCTGTCGGCGCCGCTGAAGGCGCTCGGCATGACGGATGCGTTCGGCGACGCCGATTTCTCGGGCATGGATGGCGCGAAGGACTTCGTCATCCAGGACGTCCTGCACAAGGCGTACATCGCCGTCGACGAGAAGGGCACCGAGGCCGCTGCGGCGACCGCCGTCGTCATCGGCACCACCTCGATCGAGAGCAACCAGCTCTCCCTCTCGTTCGACCACCCGTACCTCTACGTCATCCGCGACAACGCCACGGGCGCGGTCGTGTTCATGGGTCGCATCAGCGATCCCACGAAGTAACCGCCCCGACGAAGCAGTCAGGTCGTCAGGAACTTCGTCATGCGGCCCTGGGCGACGAGCGCACCATCGCGCTCTCGCCGCAGGTCCACCGCCACGAACGCCATCGTGCGGCCGGTCTTCAGCACGTTCGCCTCGATGAGCACCACCTCGCCCGCCTTCGCCGCCGACACGTAGGACACGTTGAGGTCGGTGGTGACACCGGGCCGGCCGTCGCGATCGCCGCTCATGATCGCCATGGTTCCCGCGTCGTCGACGATGGTTGCGATGGCGCCTCCGTGCAGGCTGCCGAACAGGTTCTGCACGCCTTCGTCGACAGTGATGCGCAGCTTGCAGCGGCCGCCGACGGCCTCGAGCAGCTCGAGCCCCGCCATCGTCTTGTCGAAGCCGCTGGTGCCGAAGATGGCGGTCAGGCGTGCGCGAACGTTCTCATCCATGTGCGATGCATCGTAGCGCCGAGCGGCCAAACGTCGCTATGCTCCCGTCGATGTCCGTGCTCCCTCTCCTCTCTCTCGACGAGCCCGGCGGCCCTGGCGTCACCGGCGCCGATGCCCTCCTCGACCGCTTCGTCGGCTGGGTCGGTGAGCGAGGTCTCTCGCTCTACGGCGCGCAGGAGGAGGCGATTCTCGAGCTGCTCGGCGAGAAGCACGTGCTGCTGTCGACACCGACGGGATCGGGCAAGTCGCTCGTCGCCTACGCGCTGCACTTCTTCGCGCTCGCGACGGGCAAGATCTCGGTCTACACGTGCCCGATCAAGGCGCTGGTGAACGAGAAGTTCTTCGAGCTCTGCCAGATCTTCGGCGCCGACCGCGTGGGCATGCTCACCGGCGACGCGACCATCAACGCCGACGCGCCCATCCTGTGCTGCACCGCGGAGATCCTCGCCAACCAGGCGCTGCGCAACCCGGAGCTGCGCGCCGACTGCGTCGTCATGGACGAGTTCCACTACTACGCCGATCGCGAGCGCGGTGTCGCGTGGCAGCTCCCGCTCATCACGCTGCCGCGCACGCAGTTCCTGCTCATGTCGGCGACGCTCGGCGACACCACGAAGATCGAGACCAGCCTCAAGACGTTCACGGGCCGTGACGTCGCGATCGTGCGCTCCGGCACGCGCCCCGTGCCGCTCGAGTACTACTACGCAGAGACGCCGCTCCACGAGACCATCGCGTGGCTCGTGAAGGATCACCACGCGCCGGTCTATCTCGTCAGCTTCACGCAGCGCGCCGCCGCCGAGGAGGCGCAGAACCTCACGAGCGTCGACCTCCTGTCGAAGCCCGAGAAGGACGCGATGAAGGCGGAGCTCGCCGACTTCCGCTTCGACACGCCGTACGGCAAGGAGATGCGGCGCTTCCTGGCGGCCGGCATTGGCCTTCACCACGCGGGGCTGCTGCCGAAGTATCGACTCCTCGTCGAGAAGCTCGCGCAGCGCGGGCTCCTCAAGGTCATCTCCGGCACCGACACGCTCGGCATGGGCATCAACATCCCGCTGCGCACGGTGCTGTTCACGCAGCTGTGCAAGTACGACGGCGAGAAGACGGCCGTCCTCGGCGTGCGCGACTTCCACCAGATCGCGGGGCGCGCGGGTAGAAAGGGCTTCGACGATCGCGGCCTCGTCGTCGCGCAGGCGCCTGCGCACATCGTCGAGAACCTCCGCCTCGCGCAGAAGAAATCGCAGGGCAAGAAGGTCGTGATGCAGAAGCCCCCGCAGAAGGGCTACGTGCCGTGGGATCGGCAGATCTTCGAGCGGCTGCGCGACAAGACCCCCGAGCCGCTCGAGTCCCGCTTCGACGTCACGTACGGCATGGTCCTCGACGTGCTCGCCAACCCGCTCGGCGGCTACGATCGGCTGCTCGCCTTGATCACGCGCTCGCACGGCAGCGACATCCACAAGAAGCAGCTCACGAAGAAATCGGCGCAGCTGTTCCGCGGGCTGCGTCACGCGCAGCTGCTCGTCGTCACGCCGCGCACCCCGCCGCGCCACGGCTCCACCGTCGCCATCTCGACCGAGCTGCAGCGCGACTTCTCGCTGCACCACACGCTGTCGCTGTTCCTCGTTCACATCCTCACGGAGCTCGAGGTCGTACGCCAGCCCGAAGGCGGTCGCGACGCACCGTCGTACGCGCTCGACGTGCTCTCGCTCGTCGAGTCGATCCTCGAGAACCCGCAGCCGGTGCTGTTCGCGCAGGTCGACCAGAAGAAGGGCGAGGTCATCGCCAAGCTCAAGGCAGACGGCATGGAGTACGCGGAGCGGATGGAGGCGCTCGAGAAGGTCGAGTACGACAAGCCGCTCGCCGACTTCATCTACGAGGCCTTCGATCGCTTCGCCGCGGCGCATCCGTGGGTCGGCACCACGGCCATCCGTCCGAAGAGCGTCGCGCGCGACTTCTTAGAGCGCTTCGCGTCGTTCCCCGAGTACGTGCGTCACTACGGGCTCCAGCGCACCGAGGGTGTGCTCTTGCGCTACCTCACCGACGCGCTGCGCACCCTGCAGAAGAGCGTGCCCATCGAGTCGCGCTCCGAGGAGGTGTGGGCGCTCATCGAGCAGCTCCGGCTCGAGGTGCGCTCCGTCGACTCGAGCCTGCTCGACGAGTGGGAAGGCCGACGTCTGCCGTCGGGCGAAGCGCTGCGCGCCGTCGTGTCGACCGAGCCGCCGTGGGACGAGCGACGTGTCCGTGCGCGCGTCCGCGGCGAGCTCCAGCGCCTCCTCGGCGCCCTCGCACGCAAGCAGTGGGACGAGGCGCTCTTTGCCCTCGCCACCACGAACGAGGACGCGTTGCTCGGCACGCCGGCATGGACGGCGGAGTCGCTGGAGGCGGCGCTCGCACCGATGTTCGCAGAGCACGGCAGCATCTCGTTCCAGCCCGCGTCGCGTACGCCGAGGCACACGCTGCTGCGCGAGCTCGAGCCGTCCCTCTACGAGGCGCAGCAGCGCATCATCACCACCGACCTCCCCGACGAGGAGTGCGCCTGGGTCATCGACACCATCGTCGATGTGCGCGATAAAACGCCCGGCGACGCCCCCCTCCTCCACCTGCGCGCCATTCGAGGATGAACATGAAGTACGCACTGCCCCTCTTGCTCTTTTGCTTCGCGGTCGGCTGCTCCGACGAGCCGGGCAACGACCACGACCTCGGGATGGACCTCGCGGGCATCGACGACATGTCCGGCACGCCGCCGGCCGACCTCATCTCGGCGACCGACGCAGCCGCCGAGCCGATCGTGGCGCCAGAGAGCAAATGGACGTGGATCCCCGTCGAGGGCGCGGTGTGCAGCGACGGCTCGCAGACAGGCATCGGCGTCAACCCCGGCCCCGATCCTTCGAAGATGATCATCTACCTCGACGGCGGCGGCGCGTGCGGCAGCTACCAGACCTGCTTCCAGGCGCACACGGCCTCGCTCGGGCCGTACGGCCAGGCGGAGTTCGACGAGCGAGCCGCGAACTTCGAGAAGCCCTTCGTGCGCACCTCGCCGAACAACGCGTTCGCCGACTACACGCTCGTCTTCATCCCGTATTGCACGGCCGATCTGCACGCCGGCATCCGTACGCTCACCTACGAGGCCGGCGGGATGTCGGCGGTGTTCCACCACAACGGCCACATCAACGTGCTGCGCGACATGGATCGGATCGCGGCCACGTGGCCGTCGGTGCAAAAGCTCGTGTTCGCCGGCGCGTCGGGTGGCGGCTACGGCGCGCTCATCAACTACGGCGACGCACGCGAGCGCTGGCCGGACGCCACGTCGTACCTCATCGACGACAGCGGACCGCCGCTCGAGAACGACTACGCGAGCCCGTTGCTCAGCGCGTGGATCGTGCAGTGGGGTGTCCTCGACTGGGCCAAGGGCCTGTGCCCCGAGTGCGAGGCCGATGTGAGCAAGCTCATCCCGAACATCGCGCACCGCTACCCGAGCGACCGCATGTCGCTGCTCGAGTCCGAGGCGGACCAGGTCATCAGCGGCTTCTACCTGCTCGACGCGACGGACTTCGCGACGGCCATCACGGAGCTCGCCACCGATCGCATCGTGCCGCAGCCGAACTTCAAGTCGTTCTACATCGAAGGCAACACGCACACGATGCTCGGCAACCTCGACGCGCACATGGTCGGCGGGGTGACGGCCAACACGTTCATCCAGCAGCAGCTGAACGACGACCCGGCCTGGAAGAGCCTTGCCCCCTGACCCCGACCGGACGCGTTACCGTTGCCCGTGTAGTGGCTTCGGTCTGAGAAAAAGGATGGAACCGATGACCAAGACCTCGCTTCGCTTCTTGACCACGCTCGCGCTCGCAGCGATCCCGCTCGTCGGGTGTGGCGGCTCGAGCACCAAGCACGACGACCTCGGCACCGGCGACGCTGCCGTGACGGGCGACGCCGGCGCCGACGCTGCCGTTCCCGGTCACGACGGCTCGCTCGACGTGCCCGACCTCATGTTCTCGGGTGACGCGTCGGCCCCGCCGATCGTCGCGGCCGACGGCATGTGGAAGTGGATCGACGTGGACGGCGCGGTCTGCAACGACGGCACACCCACGGGGATCGGCATCAACCCCGGCACCGACAAGACCAAGCTCCTCTTCTACTTCGAGGGCGGCGGCGCCTGCGGTGACTACGGCACCTGCTACCAGCTGAAGACGGCGAGCCTCGGGCCGTTCGGCGCGACGGAGTTCGCAGCACACGACTTCACCAAGTCGACCATGGACCGCGCAGTCGTGGGCAACCCCTTCGCCACGTGGACGTACATCTACATCCCGTACTGCACGGGTGACCTCCACGGCGGCGTCCGCAAGGTCACGTACACGAGCGGCACGAACTCGGCCGACTTCTCCCACCTCGGTCACATCAACGTGCTCCGCGACGTCGATCGTGTCGTCGCCACCTACCCGACCCTATCCGACGTCGTCGTCTCCGGCTCGAGCGCAGGTGGCTACGGCGCGCTCATCAACTACGCCGACGTGCGCGGTCGCTGGGCCTCGGCCAAGTCGTACCTCATCGACGACAGCGGCCCGCCGCTCGAGGAGACGTCGAGCACGGCGATCCTCTCGTCGTGGATCAAGTCGTGGGACCTCATCAACTGGTTCCAGGTCGACTGCCCCGAGTGCGTGGCCGACTTCAGCCTCGTGCTGCCGAACGTGGCGAAGCGCTTTCCGAACGACCGCCTCTCGCTGCTCGAGTCGCTGCAGGACCAGACGATCCGCGGCTTCTACATCCTCTCCGGCGACCAGTTCCAGGCGTCGCTGCTGAAGATGGAGGCCGATCGGCTCGATGCGCTGACCAACTTCAAGTACTTCTTCATCTCCGGTGAGACGCACACGATGCTGTTCGACTACACGAACGCGACGTTCACCAGCAGCACGACCCAGCTCGCCACGTTCATCAACGACCAGGTGACGGACGGCGCCGGGTGGGCGAGCACCAAGCCGACGCCGTAGTCAGAAGAACCACTTCGTAAGGTCGACCGAATCGGCGCGCTGTGTCTGCAGCGCGCCGATTCTTTTTCGGAGCGTGTCGGCGTCCGCGATACGGCAGCGAGGGTCCTTCTGGAAGCACTCCGACAGCAAGCCGCGGAGCTCCGACGGGAGCGACCCCAGCGTCGTCACGGCAGCTCGACCTTCCACCCACCGCCGACCTTGACCAGCGAGAGCACCTCGCGCTCGCCGTGCTCGCCCTCGGCCTCGACCTCGGCGTGATCGCCGGCACGCGCGACGACGCGGAGCTGCACCGTTCGGAAGCGACGTGGGGACCAGCCGATGGCGAGGAGCTCCTCGGGACGTACGCTTCGACGCCCCGATAGATCGGCCGCACGACGCGCATCGGTCTCGAGCCTGGCGCGCGTGGACGGACCGAGCAGCGCGAACACTTCACTGCGCGCACCCGCTTCGGCCGCTCGATTGAAGTGCTCCACGGCGACGAGCGGATCGTCGCTGCCACAGCCCGCGCTGCCACTCATGATGAACATGAGCGACAGCAGCGCACATGTCGCACCGCGTCCAATCGAGAAACGCTGCCTCACTTTTTTGAGAGTAGCCGAGCTGGATGCGAGGTGTATCGTCGATTTCACGCGCTCTCCGCAGCGCGCCCGTGCACGACTGCCCGTGCTCGGCACACGCGAGGTTCAGCATGATGGTACGCGTTCGACTTGTCTGTGCGACTGCAGCTCTGATGTCCGGTGTCCTGGGGCTGGGGATCGCCACCGCCCACGCCGACGGCTGGGACCGCGATCGCGAGTCCGGCAGCATCCGCCAGCAGCAGTTCCAGGAATCCATCAGCCGCGAGCGGCCGATGGCCACCGACCAGAGCATCTCGGGGCGCGCCTTCGGTCGCGACACCCTCGGCGAGGCCGGCATCGGCCGCGAGTTCAGGTCCGCCCAGGACATGTCCTCGCACATGAACCAGCAGACGCAGATGCGCGCCACGGCTGGCCACGAGTCGCCCGCGAGCGACGCCGATGTATCGCGGCCGAACGGCACGCACACGCTCACGACGCCGGCGATGGCCCAGGCTCGCGACGCGCAGCACAGCAAGACCTCGCGGCCAGTCAGCGACGACGTACCGCTCACGGCCATGGGCAACGACATCGTCAATGGCGCCTCGTCGGGCAAGAAGCTCGGCAGCGACACCGCGCATGTCGGCGACATCTACCAGGACTTCCAGAGCAAGGGCGACATGATGCGGCACATGAACACCGCCACATCGCTGCGCATCTCCGCCGGTGGTGAGGCCGGCGGCACCGACAACGTCGGCACCGCGCCCGACGGCACCATGGGTCCGCTGGCGAAGACGGGCGAGCAGGAGAGCCCGGCTCGCATGACCGACAGGCAGCTCGCGGTGCTGAGGCATGCGGGCGTGATGGCGGCTCGTCCGTCGTCGAGCGCCGACGTCGAGGACAAGACGCCGTAGCGTCACACGCTCCATCGCGTGGAACGGGCGGCGCCGAGAGGGCCGCCCGTTTTTTTATGCGCCCACGATAGTATCGAATGATACTATCGACCGAGCGACATCGCGTTGCACAGCGCGGGGTTGGCCTCGACGTTCGGCTCGGCGGGCATGGGCCCCGTGCCGCCGAAGGTGCGGCGCTGCTCGGCGGTGAGCGTGCGGCTCGAGGCGATGCGGGCAAAGATGTCGACCGCGCTCGTGGGGCTGCGATCGAACGTGCTGCGATCGACGCTGTAGAGCCCGAAGTGCGGTTCGAAGCCCTGGGCCCACTCGAAGTTGTCGTAGAGCGACCAGTGGTAGTAGCCGCGCACGTCGACGCCGGCCGCGCGGGCCCTTTCGATCTGCTCGAGCGAGCGGACGATGTTGGCGCTGCGTCGCGCGCCCGTATCGGTGGCGATGCCGCCCTCGGTGACGAGCAGCGGCAGGTCGGGCCAGCGCGTGCCGAAGTCCTTCAGGATCGGAGACAGGCCCGCGGGGTCGTACTCGTA
>JBDTCO010000234.1:0-6769 GCA_039923495.1 Polyangia bacterium | reverse complement strand
ATCGAGGTGCTGGTGCATCAGACGGTGTGGCGACGGTGGAAGGTCCACCACTCGAGCGCGATGAGGAGGAGGGCGAGCCCCGCGAGCCAGCGCCACAGCGCCGCGCGCGGCGAGAGGCGCTGCGTCGCCGATGGTGCTGAGATGGTCTGCTTGCCGATGACGATCGGGTGACTCGCGAGCGACGACTCGCGAGCGTCGGCGAGGTTGGCTGCGATGACGCGATCGGCGCTCGTGTAGAAGCCGACGTGGCGCAACGTGAGCTCCGCGACGCCGTCGTGCGCGCGGACGTGGAGGTGCTCGGGCCCGGTCAGGTCGAGGTCACGCTGTGCCGAGATGCGCGTGCGACGACCGGTGCGGACGTCGTCGGGGCTCTCGACAGCGTGGCCGGTCAGCCAGCGCAGCGAGTTGACGAGCAGCACCGGGAACGCGACGCGTAGGGGCAGGTCGCTCGCCTGCGGCGCGAAGCCGAGCGCGATGGTGCGGACGCCGTTCTTCGTGCCCGAGACGAGCAGCGAGCGACCGAGCGAGCTCGCGAGGTTGGTGTCGCCAGCGCCAGCGGTGAAGATGCTCGAGCGGCTCACGTTGAGGTCCTTGAGCGCGACCCAGCGCAGCACGGGGTCGTCTTTCCGCGTCTCGGTGACGATGGGTGCGTCCATGCTCCCACGCGTCGCGAAGGGGCAGCCCGGTGCCTCGCAGCCGAGGTAGAGCGAGGGCACGTGCGGCGCCTCGGGCGGCGTCCAGCCGGCGAACACCGCGGCGTCGTAGGTCGTGGCCTTGCTGGCGTCGTAGCTCGCCGGCGCCACGCGCTCCACGTCGACCGCGCGGTCGAGCAGGAGGGCGCCCTCGGTATAGAGGTCGCCGCTACCGACGAGCAGCACGCGCGTGCGCGGGCGCTCGGGGAGCAGTGCGTAGGCACGGTCGTCGAGCGGGAGCGCGTCGTGGCCGTCGATGCTCGCCTCGAGCCTGCGACCCTCGCCCGCGAGATCGGAGAGGCGGCGCAGGATGCGACCACCAGCAGGCAGGTCGAGCGGCGTCACCTCGACGGTCTCGCCCTCCTGCGTGACCGTGAGCGTGACCTTGCGCGCCACGCTCGCGTAGGACCGCACCTCGACGAGGATCTCGTACGCGCTCGGGTTGGCAGGGTAGCGACGCACCGAGAAGCCCGTGATGGCGATGTTGTCACTGTGGTCGTCTGTCGAAGGCGTCGCGACGTTCACCGCTCGCAGCTCCACGTCCGGTAGCGGCCCGGCGTGCGACAGGTCGAGTGCGCCATCGGTGACGAGCGTGAGCCGGCCATGCTCCGCGCCGCGCAAGACGTCCGCGGCGAGGCGCAGCGCAGGCACCGGATCGTCGGGCGCATCGACGGCGACGAGCTTGGCCGCGGCGGCACGCAGCTCTGCGTCGTCCCTCGTCAGCGCACAGAGCGCGCGCGGCTCGGTGTCGAACGCGACGATCGAGGTCTCCTCGTCGGGCGAAAGCCCGTCGAGCAGGTGCTGCACGGCGGTGCGCGCGCGCTCGATCCGCGTCTCTCCGCCTTCCTGGGCCTGCATCGAGGCCGAGACGTCGACGAGGATCACGTGGCGGCGCGCGCGGTGCTCGCCGAGGCGTGGCTCCGCGATGGCGAGCAGCAGCAGGCCCGCGATGAGTAACTGGAGCAGCAGCGACTCCCAGCGACGCAACTTTCGCGCGATGGCGCTCGAGCGGGCCTCGCGTACGACGAGGCCCCACAGTCGCGCATACGGCACGTCGACGCGCCGGCGCTGCGGGCGCAGGAGATACAGCGCGACCATCGCAGCACCGACGGCAGCGCCGGCACCGAGCAACGTCGCGAGCGGTGCGCCGAGGAACGTCAGGCGAGCAGCCCCTGGCGACGGAAGAGGTGGAGCACGGTCTCCTCGAAGGGCACGTCCACGTCGGCGCGCACGTACGCGACGCCGCGGGTGGCGCAGTGGCGCTCGAGGCCTTCGGTGAGCGCGCGATGTGCAGCGCGGTAGGCCGCGAGCATGTCCTCGTCGATGGTGAGCTCGCGGGTGTCGCCGGACTCGACGTCGTGCAGCTCGACGTCGCCGAGCAGCTCGGGCTCTGCCTCCCTGGCGGACCACACGTGGATGGCGGTCGGCTCGAAGCGTCGGTAGCGCAGCTGATCGAGCGCGGCCGCGTAGCCGTCGAGGTCGTAGAAGTCGGAGACGAGCACGACGAGGCCCGGCCGCGGCGTGCGCCGGACGAAGGAGTCGATGGAGGCCTTGAGGGACGTGGTGCCATGCGGCTCGAGCGACTCGAGCAGCTTCAGCATCGGCACGATGTTGCCGCGGCCGCGGGACGGCTTCGCAGACGGTGCGACGTCGCTCGCGAGCGGCACGATGGACACCCGATCGAGGTTGGCGAGCCCGACGTAGGCGAGCGCGGCCGCGATGCGCGTGGCCTGGTCGAGCTTGCCCGAGGTGGCCATCGACGCCGAGACGTCGACGAGGATGTAGACGTGCAGGTCCTCTTCTTCCTCGAAGAGCCGCAGCAGGAGGCGCTCGAGGCGCGCGTACACGGCCCAGTCGACGTAGCGCAGGTCGTCGCCGGCGGCATAGTCGCGGTGATCGGCGAACTCGATGCCGGAGCCGACCTTGCGGCTGCGACGCTCCGCGCGGAGCCCGCCGCCGAACACGCGCCGCGCGACGATCGAGAGGTACTCGAGCTTGCGGAGAAAGGCCTCGTCGAAGCGACGCACGTCCGTGCCTACCGCGGCGGCTCCGCGCGTGGGAGCTCGGACAGGATCGCCGCGATGATGCGGTCGGGATCGATGCCCTCGGCCGCGCCCTCGAAGTTGAGGATCATGCGGTGCCGTAGCGCGAGCGGCGCGACCTTGCGGAGGTCATCGGTGGAGACCGCGAAGCGCCCGTCGAGCAGCGCGAGTACCTTGGCACCGAGGAGGCATGCCTGCGCACCGCGCGGCGAGCTGCCGTACCGGACGTACTTGCGGACCAGCTCCGGCGCGCCGTCGCCGGGATGGGTCGCCTGCACGAGCCGCACGACGAAGTCCTGCACGGGCCGCGCGACCGGCACCTGCCGCGCGAGCTGCGAGAGCTCGAGGAGGCGAGCCCCGCTCAGGACCTTCTCGGCGCGCGGTGTGGCCTCGCCCGTGGTGCGATCGAGGATCTGGTGCAGCGACTCGTTGCTCGGGAGCCTCACGCGCAGCTTCACGAAGAAGCGGTCGAGCTGCGCTTCTGGCAGCGGGTAGGTGCCCTCCATCTCGAGCGGGTTCTGCGTGGCGAGCACGAAGAATGGCGCGGGCAACATGTGCGTGGTCTTCGCGATGGTGACCGACCGCTCCTGCATCGCCTCGAGCAGCGCGGACTGCGTCTTCGGTGTGGCTCGGTTCACCTCGTCGGCGAGGACGAGGCTCGCGAAGATCGGCCCGCGCTGGAACTCGAAGCGCCGACCTCCGGCCGGATCCTCGACGAGCACCTGCGTGCCGAGGATGTCGGCCGGCATGAGATCGGGCGTGAACTGCACGCGCGAAAAGGGCAGGTCGAGCGCGTCGGCGAGCGTGCGCACGAGCAGCGTCTTGCCGAGCCCGGGAACGCCCTCGATGAGCACGTGGCCACCCGCGAGCAGCGACATGAGCGTGCCCTCGACCACCTCCTCGTGCCCCACGATGACCCGCGCGATCTCCGCGCGCAGGCGTCCGACCTCATCGCGGAAGCTGCTTACCTGACGCTCGACGTCGGACATGCGGGAACGATAGCAAGAACGCCGGTCCGTGCACGTCCGTCAGAAGGCCTGGCCGAACCCGACGGAGAAGCGCGGGCCGTATACACCGCCCGAGCCGCGCTCGAACGGGAATGCGAGATCGAGACGCAGCACCTGGCGGTCGAACTGGGGGAACAGGATGCGCAGGCCCACGCCCGCGTCCTGGTGATAGCCCGCGGTGAGCAGCGACGAGGGTGCATCGCCACCGTCGTAGAAGAGGACACCACCGACGTGCAGCGTCCACAGGTTGAGCGCGATGGAGCGGAGCTCGATGTTCGCGCGGTAGAAGTTGTTCCCGATGAAGTAGCGCGTGTCGAAGCCGCGCAGGCCGGAGTCGAGCCCGAGGCTGACGCGCGTGTTGGCGAGGTCGTTGCGACGCATCTCCAGCGCGCCCGCGATGTGCAGGCGGAAGGGGCCGAAGCGCGGCGTCGTCTCGTGGAAGCTCGCATCGTAGACCTGGTTCACCCAGCTCTGGTTCGCCTTGATTCCGCCCTGCAGTCGCGCCGCCACGCTGAGGCTGAAGGTGATCATGTTGTCTCGGCCCCAGTACGTGGCACCGTAGCTGGCGGAGAACGCCCAGAAGCGCGACGAGAAGCCGAAGAGCGGATCGGCAAAGCGGATCTCGAAGCTGGCCTTCGGACCGAGGCGAAAATCTTCCGACAGCGCGAACGTCTGGATGTTCTGCAGGCGCACGAACGACGCGCGATATGCGACGGCCGCGAGGTATGGACCCGACGCGGACTCCGAGCGAGGGAGGTACGCGATGTACGCAGCGCGAGCCCCGGCCGACAGCGTGGTGGGAAAGTCCGTGGGGAGGCGCGAGCGCGTCGAGGTGACGCGGAAGCCGAGGGTGAGGTTCAGCTTGTCGAGGACGCCGAACGAGCGCGTGCCGGCGAGGTTGGCGACCATCTGGCGCCGCGCGTATGCGTCGGGGATGAGCTCGTCGTTGTACTTGAGCGCGCGGAGGCTGCCGCCCTGGAACGTGCGCGCGATGTCCTGGAGGAAGCTGCCGTCGAGCTGCCAGCCCCACTGCGTGCGGAGCGAGTAGAGCGGTCGTCCCGTGATGAACGATGCGTAGCCGCCCTCGAGCATCGACGTCGAGCGCCTGAGGAACACGTCGCCGAGGAGCTGCAGCTGATGGCGCGACCGGTTGATGCGCGGATCGATCCAGCCGAGCCCGATGGTGTGGCGACCGGGATCGAGCGCGTACTGCACGGAGACGGTCTTGTTCCGCCCCGCGACGTTGCTCTCGGAGATCGACATCGCCAGCGAGTCGAGCCGCGACTGGTCGATGACGAAGTCGGTGTTGAGCCGCAGCGTCCACTGATCCTTCGTGACGATGAGGATGACGATTCGATCAGGCGTAGAGCCGCGCGTCACGACGATGCGCGCGACCGCGAGGATGAACAGGCTCCGGAGGTTGCGGGCGGTCTCGGCAGCGACGTCGGCGCGGTACTTCTCGCCGACCTTGAACAGCAGCTCCTGCCGGATGATGTAGTCGCGCGTGCGGACGTGGAGATGGTTGAGCCAGCTGACCCGTGAGAGCAGCGGGTACACGATGGGGATGCGATACGGGATGCCGTAGTCGCCGGGCTGGATGACGTCGTTGGCGACGATGACGATGTCCTCGATCGTCTTGCCCAGGGGCAGCGGCTCGACGACCAGGCGCGTGTCGTGCAGCGCGTGCTTCACGAGCGTCTCCTCGTAGCGTCGACGCACCTCGAGCTTCTCTCCCCACGCGGAGCGAGGGCCGGATACCCCGAAGACGGAGACGAGCAGGACGACGAGCGCGGCGGCGCGCTTCATGAGAGCGCGCTACTCGCGGGGCCGGATGAGCTGGAAGTAGCGCTTCACGTAGTACCGATACCCGGGCGGCACGCCCTCTTGCGACATGACCTCTTCGACGGTCGCAGAGTAGTCCTCGTACACCTTGTGGTAGTCGCGGCTCGAGAAGCCCTTGTCGGACGCGCCGAGGATCGTCTGCGACCGAGACGGGCCCGCGCCGGCCTGGCCCTTCGCGTGGATGGTCTTCTTCGCGGCGGCGAGCTTGGTCGCGGCGCCTTGCATGTTTGGGTCGTGCTGATCGCCGATGCCGTCGCCGTTGCCCTCGTCGCCTGGGCCCTTCGGCTTGTCGCCCCCGGCCTGATCTCCGGGGCCGCCGGGCTGCTCGCCCTGCCCTGGCAGCGGCAGGAGGAGCTGCGTGTCGCTCTTGCCGTCGCCGCCGAGGATGAGCGTGTCGTTCTTGCCGCCGGCGCGCTTGTCGAACGACGACAGCTTCTCGCCACGACCATCCTTGCCGCCTTTGCCGTCGCCTTTGCCGTCCTTGGGCTGACCATCCTTGCCACGCTCGATGCGACCGGCGCGCCGCAGGACCTCCTTGATCTGCGCGATGCGCATCTGCGCCTGCGAGCTCGATCCGAGCTTGCGGATCTCGTCCTCCATCTTGCCGAGCTCCTCCGCGGCACGACGCATCGCCTCGGGGGACATCTTTTGGCGCAGCTGCTCGGCGGCCTGCTGCATTTCCTTTTGCAGGCGCTGCAGCTGTCGACGCTGGTCCTGTTCGGCCTGCTGCTCGCGCTCGAGCCGCTCGAGCTCGCGCTTGTTCTTCTGCAGGCGCCGCTCGTTGTCGTCGTCGTTCGGGTTCTCTTCGTGCTTCTTCCTGAGGCGGCGCTCCTCTTCCTTCAGCGCGTCGATCTTCTGGTCGCGTTCGGCCTGGGCCTTCTTGTTCGCGTCGTCGAGGGCCTTCGAGGCACGGTCGAGCGCGCGCGCCAGCTCGTCGCGCGCCTGCTTCTCCTCGGGAGTGGGCGCGGCCGCGTTCTTCTCGGCCTCGGCCGCGAGCTTCTCGAGCTCCGCTTTGGCCGCCGCCAGATCGTCGGCCTTGAGCGCCGCCGCGAGCTTCTCGGTCTGCTTCGACTTCGCGAGCACGTCCGTGGCTGGCTTGAGCGCCACCGACGGATCGAGCGCCTTCTCCGACGGTTTGCCGTGCTGGGCTTCCAGCTTCGCGAGCTGCTCGAACACCTCGGCGCGC
>JBDTCO010000233.1:0-17748 GCA_039923495.1 Polyangia bacterium | reverse complement strand
CCACGGGCAAGCCGTGGGACCTGCGGCCTCCCCGGCGTGGCAAAGGCGTGACAAAACCGGGAGAGGAGTCGGGCAAGAAGTCCGTAACTGCTTAGTATCGTTCGGTATTTCCTGGGGTGAGCGACGGGGCTTGAACCCGCGACCCTCGGTACCACAAACCAATGCTCTACCAACTGAGCTACGCCCACCAAGAGTCTGCGATGTGTTGCGGACGCGGAATTTGTCTCACGACTGCTTCGTGAGAGTCAACGGTGTGCGCGCTGCTTTTCGACGTGCGAGCGCCACAGCAGCACCGCGCCACCGGCCAGCAGCAGCGCGCCGGCCGAGGTGATCACCGCGCCGGCCACGAGGCTGTGCCTCGTGGACTCGAGGGGGTTCCCCGCCACATCGTTGCCTGCGCTGTCGTGCTGCCCGTCGGTTGCGATGAGGTACGCGCCCGCACCCACGCCGCCCGCACCGAGCACCATCGCGGCCACCCCGAGACCCAGGAAGAGCTTCGAATGCCCGTTCCCCGATGACGAGGTCATCACGGGCTTCGCCGCGCCCGGCGCTGCCGCGACGTGCTCGACGACGCGCACCGGTGCCACCTGCGTCGGTGCGCGGAACCTCCTGCCCACCTCGGCCGCCGCGCGTGACATCGCGTCGTTCGCTTCGCGCACCGTGCAGATCGTGCACGCGTCCTCGACGGCAACGATGGTGTGTGGCTGCGTCACATCGTGCAGCTCCATGCGGATCTCGTAGTTCGAGCTACCGAGCACCTCGACCGCCGTCCGCATCACCGCGCGTGCACCGACGAGCTGCCCGAGCTTCTGGAAGCACACGTCCGTGTCGCACGCCGCGAGCGTCGGGTTCTTGCGCAGCACCGCGTCGACCTGCGAGTCGAGCACCACGTCGTGCCCCGCCGTCGTGAGCCCACCTTCGAGACTGGTGCGGAACTCCTCCGCCAGCGTCGTGGCCGCGTCGCTCGTGCCCGAGAGCCGGGGCGGCAACGCGGCGATCCGATCTGCATACGCGACGCCGGCGAGCACCAGCAGCGCCGCGGTGACGCCCGTCCGAATCATCGCCGGTAGGCCCATAGGGCGCGGAGACTAGCGAGCCATCTTGTCCCGGGTCAACTGCAGGTCCCGCTTGTCCAGGAGATAGCCGAGCAAGTTGCCCGAGCGCCACCTGTCGTCGTGGAACCAGAAGAAGTCGTACGTCGTCGACTTCTCCGCACCCTTCTTCGCGAAGCGCAGCTTGTAGATGCGCGGGTGCCCGACGAACGCGCGCGCGAGTGCCTCCTCCGCGTACACCGGGCTCTGCGGGAAGCGCGGGCCTGAAGGAAAGTCCTCGAGCGGGACCGCCAGCGCCTCGACCAGGTCGTACTTGCGCTCGTACACCAGTGCGCAGAGATCGACGGCGCCGAGGTGCGTGAGCGTGTCCATCATCTCGCCGTACTGCGGCGCGAGCTCGCTGGCGCGCGGCCCGAAGAGCAGATCGAGCTCCGGCCGCGTCATCGTCAGCGACGAGAACAGCTCGTGGATGCGCTCACACTCGCCGGCCTTGGCCGCCTTGAGCACGTCGTTGCCGAACGCGGTGAGGCCCTTCTCTCCGTCGCCGTACACCGGGATCGGCGCGGGCGGCTTCGGCCCCATGATCCGCGAGCACCCGCTGGCACACAGCGATGCTGTCAGGCACGCCACCAGCGCACCCTTCACGACGACAACGAGCTGCGCACGCGACATCACCACCCGGACACGATAGACACCATATAGAAGCCCGAGGTTTCCCAAAATCACCGAACGAATTGGTGACGCGTGTCGCATGGGGTACGATGCGGCCATGGCGCTCGGTGGTGGCGCACCTGTGGGCAACCGGCGCGGCAGCTCGCGCGGTGAGTCTGCACGTGTCGGACAAGGTGCAAGTGGACGCGGCATCGGGCAGCGCACCGGTCCGTTCCGCCCGTTCCGTCCGTTCGGCGAGAGCGAGCGCAACCTCTTCTTCGGTCGCGATCCCGAGCTCTCCGTGCTCGGCGAGCTCTTCGCCGCCGATCGCCCCACGGTCCTCGTCACCGGCGAGTCGGGCATCGGCAAGACGTCCTTCCTGCGCGCCGCGGTGATCCCGTACTTCTCGGGCCGCGGCGTGAGCTGCCTCTACATGGGCGGCGAGCGACTCATCGACGACGTACCCACGCCCTCGCCCAGCGGCGGCCTGCTCGTGCTCGACGATCTGGGCACCGCGCTCGCCGACATCGGCCGCGTCGAGTTGCTCGTCAGCGTGCTCCGCCGCGTCGCGCAGCAGCCCACCATCAAGGTCGTCTTCGCCATCGACGATCAGCAGATGCACAGGCTCGATCCGTTCGAGCAGCTCGTAGGCTCCATCGGTCCAGTCGGCGCGCGCCTGCGTCTCGAGGGCTTCGACGAGGTCCGCACGGGCGACGTCATCGAGCGCACCGTCCTCGGGGGCGGCGCGTACTTCGAGTCCGGCCTGTCGCGCATCATCGCCGAGGATCTCTGCGGTCGCGGCCTCGTGTCGCCCACGGCGATCCAGGTCGTCGCGGGCACGGCCGTCGCGCAGCAGCTCACCACGATGCGCGCGTACGCGAAGGCCGGTGGCGCCGAGGCGCTCGTCTTCGCCTACCTCCAGACCGCGATCCACGAGGCTGGCGGCACCGGCGCCGCACGCGTCCTCGGTGAGCTCGCCGCGAAGGATGCCTCGCGCTCGCTCGAGGAGCTCGCGTTCGTCGCGGGTCGCGATGTTGCCGCCGTGCAGCGCGTGATCGGCTCGCTCGAAGCCGCTGGGCTCGCGGCCTCCGTCGACGGTGCGTATCGCCTCGCGAGCGAGTGGCTGCGTGCGCCCGTGCTCGCCGTCACGGGCCCGGTGCGTGGCGCGCAGGTCTCGTCGCGCCTCGAGCTGCGTCGTGCGCTCGCAGGCTCCGGCTTCGTCGGTCCCGCCACCATCCATCGCGTGCGTCGCGACGCGGGCGGCCTGCGTCCCGACGAGGCACGGTTGGTCGCGCGGTCCATGCGGCTGTCCGGCGTCGTGGCGCTCGGAGCGCTCGGTCTCGGCATCGCGCTCGTCGGCGGCAGCTATCTGCGCGCGGCGCACTCTCATTATTTCGACAACGATGGATATGGCCCGGGCGCCCCGGTCGTCGTCCGTCTCGGCAAGCTCGACTCCGTCGTGACGCGCCTGCCGCACCTCCCGCGCTTTCATTCTGTCGTCACCGACACGGGCTTCGCCGCGGCGAGCTTGCGCGGTCCGCTTCCCGAGGGTGCGCTGCGCGGCAACTGGACCGACGAGCTCGCCCCGGCGCTGCGTCCCCTCCCGCGCGCGATGCTCGGTCTGCTGTCCACCGGGGATGGCTCGCGCCTCGGTGAGGTCTTCGAAGACCCCGCGAGCCGCACGGCCGTGCTCGATGTGCTCGCCGCAGCCGGTACCGGTACGCCCACAGAGGTGCAGCTCGTCAAGCGCGGTCTCGACGACGAGGCCGAGGCCGTGCGGCGCCACGCCGTGACCGCCGCCGTCGCGCTCGAGTCGCGCAAGCCGGGCGCGACAGGGTCGCTGCTCGCGCACGCGTGGAAGGATCCATCCGGCGCCGTGCGCGCGCTCGTCGTGAGCGAGGTCGCGCGGCTCCCCGATCAGCAGGCGGTGCCGCTGTTCGTCGACGCGCTCGCCGAGGATCCGGTCACGCGCAAGGCTGCGCTCGACGCGATCGCCGCGCGCATCGAGCGCACGCCCGCTGCTGCCGCCGCGCTCGGTCGCGCGCTCGGCGGGCCCGCGGGCAAGGAAGCCGGCGCGCTCGTGCAGCGGACCCTCTTGGCGGGTGGCCCCGGCGCCGATGCGCTCTCGGCTGTGCTCGCGCGTGTCGCGCTCGACGGCACCGCGCCGGAAGACTCGCGCCTGGAAGCGATGCGGCTCCTCCGTCAGACGCCGAAGCCCCCCGAGGGCCTCGAGGCGGTCTCGGGCTCGCAGCGCCTCGCCGCCGCAGCGCTGCCGCTGCTCGCGCGCAAGAGCCCGGATGCGGCGGCAGCGAAGCTCGGCGAGGCGATGAAGGGTCCGCCGATGCTGCGCGCCGGTGCGGCTGCTGCGATCGGCGTGCTGCCGCGCACCGCCGATACGCCGAAGCTCCTCAAGCAGCTCTCGTACGACCCGTCTGCGGACGTGCGCGCCGAGGCCTCGCGTGCGCAGGTCGCGCTCGGTCGCGATGCGTTGCCCCTGCTCGTGCGCGACGCGAAGCAGGGCGGGCCCGACGTGGAGAAGGCTGCGGTCGAGACCATCGGCGCGTTCGCCGGCAAGCTCGGGTGGCAGTCGGCGATCAGCGCGCTCGAGCAGGCGGCGAAAGGCCCGCGTCCTGCGACGCGCAAGGCCGCCATCGAGCAGCTCGGTCGGCTCGCCGGCGACAAACCCGGTCCCGTCGCGGCGGCGCTCGCTCGTCTGTCCCGCGAGAAGAACCCGCAGATCCGCGCCGACGCTGCGTCGGGGCTCGGCGACGTGCTCGAGCGTGGCGCGAAGGAGGCTGTCGTCGCGCTGCGTGCGCAGGGCAAAGATCCCGATCCGCAGACGCGTCGCAAGGCGGCCGAGGCGCTCGGTCGCGCCAAGGGGCCTCTGCAGCCGCTGGCCGCCAAGGCGCTCGCGTCGCTCGTCGACGACGCGGAGCCCACGGTACGCGCGGAGGTCGCGAGCTCGCTCGGTGAGCTCGGCACGGGTGCGCAGGCCGAGGGCGGCGCGCTCGTCACGCTGCTCGGTGACAAGGATCCGTCGGTGCGTGCGGCGGCTCGTCGAGCCGCGCAGGTGCTCGGCCCCAACGCTGCGCGCGCGGGTGCCTTCGACAAGGTGCTGCTCGCGTCGCTGCCGCAGGCCTCCGTCACCGATCGCATGGAGATCGCAGTCACCGCGGGGCGCACGGGTTCCGTCGCGACTGCGCGCGCAGCGCTCGCCGATGTGGACGCGGGCGTGCGTCGTGCCGCTGCCGAGAACGCCACGGGCACTGCGCTGCTGCCCGCGCTCGTCGGGGCGCTCGGTGATCGTGACGCCGCGGTGCGTGTCGCCGCGGTGCGCGGGCTCGTCGGTGCGAAGGCCGTCAGCCAGCTCGCGCGTGCGGCTCGGTCGACCGAGATCGAGGTTCGCATCGCGGCGCTCGAGGCGCTCGGTGAGGTCGGCGGAGCGGAAGCGCGCAAGGTGCTCGAGGACGCGCTCGGCGAGGCGGAGGAGCGCGTGCGCATCGCTGCTGCTCACGGTCTCGGCAAGGCAGGTCCCGATGCGGCGCCTGCCCTCGAGCGCGCGCTGCACGATCCGGTGCGCGGTGTACGTGAGGCGGCAGCGCGAGGCCTCGGCTACGCGTGGCAGGCGCGCCCGCTGGAGGAGCTCGCACGCGCGATGCAGACCGACGACGACGCGGATGTTCGCTGGGCTGGCGCCTTCGCGATGGCCCGCCGCGGTGGTGGAGCAGAAGCCGCTGCCGTGTCCAGTCGGCTCGACGCGCTCATGAGCGTCGGCACGCCGGCTCAGAAGCTCACGGCACGGGTCACGCGCGCGTACCTCGGTCACGCCGACGAGATGGCGGAGCTCGTGCGCGTGCTGCGCGACGGCGGGTAGTCGGACGGGCGCGGCGGTTTAGCGCCGGGCCTTCTTCATCGCGGCGTCCACCTCGCGCTTGGCCGTCTTCTCGCGCTCCGTCTGCCGCTTGTCGTACGTCTTTTTGCCCTTGCACACGCCGACGAGGACCTTGATGCGGCCGTTGCGCAGGTAGATGTCGAGCGGGATGAGCGTGTAACCCTCGCGCGACGTCTTCTCGTCGAGCTTGCCGATCTCCTTCTTGTGCAGGAGCAGCTTGCGGTCGCGCTTGGGGGCGTGGTTCCAGATGTTGGCCCACGGGTACTCGCTGATCTGCAGCTGCGAGAGGTACGCCTGGCCGTCCTTCACGAAGATGTACGCGTCCGTCATCACGGCGCGGCCCTCGCGCAGCGATTTCACCTCGGAGCCCATGAGCGAGACGCCGGCCTCGAGCTCTTCCTCGACGGTGTAGTCGTGGCGCGCCTTCTTGTTGCGCAGGAGGCTCTTGACCTCTGGATCTGGCTTGTTGGCCACGGCGCGGCCATCATGGCAGCGCGCGTCCGACAGTCAAGGCGATCACTCGACGGGCGCCCGCGATCCGCAGCGCCAGCGCGCACGCCGTGATCGTGGCGCCGGTGGTCATGACGTCGTCGACGAGCACGATGTCGCGATCGTCGACCGCGCTCGCCGCCGTGACCGCACCCGCCATCGCGAGGCGCCGGCTCGTCGCCGAGCGCCCGACCTGCGCCGCCGTGTCGCGCGTGCGGAACAGCAGGTCCGCGCGTACCGCGAGGCCAAGCGGCTCCGCGGCGCCGAGCGCGAGCAGCGCCGCCTGGTTGTAGCCGCGCGACCTCAGGCGCGACAGCGGCAGCGGCACCGGGACGACGAGCGGCCCCCGGAGGCGCGGCGCGATCGAACGAAGCTGCGGCTGGAGGAGCGCTCCGAGCGGCTCTCCCAGGTCGGTTCGCGCCGTGAACTTGAGAAAGCGCAGCGCATCGGCGAGCGCACCCCCGAACGCGTACGCGGCGTACACGGCATCGAGCGCACCACCGACGCAGCCCACGCACGCGCCCTGTCTCGGCAGCGCGCAGCGTGGACACGCATCGACGATCTCGACGAGGCTCGCTGAACACGGCTCGCAGAACGCCCCATCGGCGAGCGGCCCATCGCAGGCCGCGCAGCCGGGTGGATACAGCAGATCGAGAGCACCGGTCCGGAAGGCACGAACAGCACGAGCGAGCATGCGGCCGGTATCGGCAGTGCGGCGACGAAGTTGCCGGAGTCGAGAGCGGGATGCAGACGGTGTACACGGATCCTCATGAGCCTTCACAAAGGATATGCCGCGCTGCTCCTGCTCAACGCCGCAGCGTTCGTCTTCTTCGGGATCAAGTGGTTCCTCGGCCCCGAAGCCATGGCGCTGCCGCTCGGCATCCACCTCACCAACGCCGATGCGATCACGGACGCGCAAGCGGTCTACGGTGGGCTCGAGCTGGGTCTCGGCGTGTTCCTCACCGTGTGCGCGCTGCGACCCACTCTGCAGTGGGCAGGTCTGCTCGCCGCCACGCTCGCGCTCCTCGGGCTCGGCACCTGCCGTGGTCTCGGCGTGCTGCTCGGCGCTGGGCACGTGACGTCGGCGACCACTCGGCTGCTCTCGACCGACCTCGGCGGTGCGGTGCTCAACGCCGCGGTGTTGGCCTTCGCCTCGCGTCGCCAGCCTCGCTAAGAAGCTGCGGAAGAAGAAGTGGCCGACTCTTCGACAAGCTGCGCGCGGGGCGATGAGTCTGGGTGGACCCTTGGCGAAGCGACGAGGCCGTCGGGGCGGCCCCGAGGACTTTGTGGCAGTATGATCCGATTCGCATGCGCTCGCAGACCGACGTCCTGAGGACGCAGCACGAGGAGCTGCGCACTGCGATTGAGCGGATCGGGCAGCACGCCGTCGCGGCCGACGTCGGAGCGCTCGCGCAGGCGCTTCGTGCGCTGAAGGTTGCGCTGCTCGCCCACCTCGAGCTCGAGGATTCCCACCTGTACCCCGAGCTCGCGCTTGCGGCGGCGCAGGCGGAGAGCGCAGTGCCGGTCGGCGTGGCCGATACCTACCAGCACAACATGAAGGGTGTGAGCACCTCGCTCAAGGCCTTCCTCGACCAGTACGATGCTAGCTTCCGGATGGACGACTTCCAGCGCGACTGGCCGCTCGTGGCGCGGATGCTGTGCCATCGCATGGAGAGCGAGGAGGCGACGCTGTACCCGCTCTACGACGCCTGGTGCAGTCGCCAGCGCCTCCCGTAGAGGCCGCGGGCGACGAGGGCAGCGCAAGTACGACGGACGTCGTCAGCTCGCTCAACGCACCGGTGGCGCGCAGCTCATCGTGTCGGAGCCCTGCGTTACCTCGAGGAACTGATCGACGGCGACGTTGTAAAGCTTCTGCACTTCGGGAGGCGTTGTCGCCCAGCGGATCTCGATCTCGTCGACGCGGCTCGCGGTGCCGAGCCCGAAGTGTGCGTATGCGGGGTCGCTCGCGCCGAACGTCCCCTTCCCTCCGTTGATCTCCCGCGTCTGCGTGAGGCACCCCGCGGTGACGCGGACGCGGGCGCCGATGCCCTGGCGGCTCGCCGTCGTGCCCCTCAACGTGACGTGGAGGAAGTGCTGCTGGCTGCCCACCTTGTTCTCGTAGAGATGGACCATCTCGACGCCGCCTGGCGCCAGCTGCGAGCCCGTGTTCACCGAGCCCATCACGATGTCGAGGTCGCCATCGCGGTCGATGTCGTCCACGGTGAGCCCGTTCGAGTTGACCATCTCCGCCGCGACCCCGGCCAGCTCGGTGACGTTCTCGAACGTGTGGTCCGGCTTCTGGTGATACAGCCACGCGTGACTATTCGGGTAGGCCGCCGACTCGATGACGAGGTCGAGGAGACCGTCGTTGTCGAGGTCGAGCCAGCTCGCGCCGTGGTCGCCCTCGTTGCCGTACTCGCCGTCCGGGCCGCTGCCGTCGATCGCCCGGTCGATGCCGGTCGCCGCGAGGTCGGGCCGCTCGAACACGTACGCGCCTGCCGCTCCGGTGTTGACGAGGATGCGCGAGCGGTCCGCCGTGGAGCGCGGGAAGTCCGAGTGCGTCGTCTCGGCGTTGAAGACGTCGAGGTCGCCGTCGTTGTCGTAGTCGCCGCACACGCTCGCGAACGTGTTGCCGCCCTGTCGGTAGGCGGGCTCGGAGGGGTTCGGAACGTCGTCTTGCCAGAACGTCGTGCGCTGCGAGTCGTTCGTGAAGGTCCCGTCGCCGTTGTTCCTCCACAGGTCGTTCCACCCGAGTGCGTAGGTCGAGGTGAGGATGTCCGCGAAGCTGTCGTCGTTCCAGTCGCACGAGGTCGCGCCGTATGTCGGCTTGGGGAACAGGCCGCTCGGGTCCCCGATGTCCTTGTTCGTGGTGATGCCCGCCGCGTCGTTGACGAGCACGAACGTGCCCGTTCCGTCGCCCCTGTACAGGTTGTCCTGATACGACGTGAGGTCCGGGTACGCGATCATGAAGTTGCCGACGTAGAGGTCGAGGTTGCCGTCGTGGTCGTAGTCGAGGAACGTGGCGGCGACGGTGGTGAGCGGCCAGGGCAGGTTCACGCCCGAGTCGCTCTTCAGCGTGAAGTGGCCGGTGCCGTCGTTCAGGTAGAGCTCGTTCGCGAGGTCGGTGAGCTTCGGCCCCGTCGGCATCTCCGAGTAGCTGCCGGAGAAGACATCGAGGTCGCCGTCGTTGTCGACGTCGGCGAAGGTCGCCATCGTCATCATCTGCATCTGGCCGCCCATCCGATCGGCGCGCAGCCCCGACTGCACGGTCGCGTCGACGAACGTCCGGCCGCTCGCGCGCGGCTGATTCAGCATGAGGTGCTGATCCGCGGGAGCGTTCTTGTGCTCGATGTAGATGAGGTCGGGGAACTTGTCGCCGTCCACGTCTCCGAGCTGTACGCGCCAGCCGCGCGTGTCGGCCATGCCGGCGTCGATGGAGGCGTCGACGAAGAAGCCGGCGGCGAGCGAGACGTCGGCGAGGCGCGCGGGCGGCGGACCGCTGCACGATGAGGCCACGTAGTCCACCGCGTGGCATGAGCCAGACGTGATCTTCTTCGGGCCCTGGCCTGCCCTGTGGCAGGCGGCGAGCGGAAGCGCGGCCAGGAGCGAGGCGAGCAAGACCTTGTTCATGTCGCTCCGTAGCAGATCGGGTCCGCCTCGTCGATGCGTTGCGGGATCGTCACCGGAGCAGCGAGTGGCCTTCCATCGCCTTCGGTTGCGCGAGGCCCATCACCGTGAGCACGGTCGGCGCCACGTCGCAGAGCCGACCGCCCTCGAGCAACGTCGCTCCCTTGAATCTCGGATCCACGACGAGCAGCGGCACCGGGTTGAGTGTGTGCTGCGTGTGCGGGCCGCCCTGCGCATCGGTCATCTGCTCGCAGTTGCCATGGTCGGCGGTGATGAGGACCGCCGTGTCGTGGGCAGCTGCGGCCTCGACGATGCGAGCGATGCATCCATCGATGACGTCGACCGCGGTGATGGCCGCGGACAGGATGCCCGTGTGACCGACCATGTCGGGGTTCGCGAAGTTGGCGAGCAAGAAGCCGAAGCGCTCGCTCTCGATGGCGGCGACCAGGCCGTCGGCGACCTGTGTGGCGCTCATCTCGGGCTTCTGGTCGTAGGTCGCGACGTCCTTCGGTGACGGCACGAGGTGTCGCTCCTCGCCGGGGAACGCGTCCTCGCGCCCGCCGTTGAAGAAGAACGTGACGTGCGCGTACTTCTCTGTCTCGGCGGTGCGGTACTGGAGGAGGCCGTGCTCGGAGACGACCTGACCGAGGACCTCGTCGAGCACCATCGGTGGAAATGCGACGGGCAGCGGCAAGGTCTTGTCGTACTGGCACATGCACACGTACGCGGAGAGGCGCGGCGTGTGACGGCGCGCGAAGCTCGTGAACACGGGATCCGTGAGCGCGCGTGTCAGCTCGCGTGCGCGGTCACCGCGGAAGTTGAAGAAGACGACGGCATCACCATCGACGATCGGATCCGCGGTGCCGATGCGCGACGCGCGCACGAACTCGTCGGTGACACCGGCGGCGTACGCGGCCTCGATGGCAGCGGTGGCGCTCGCGAACTCGGCACCGGTTCCATCGGTGAGCAGCCGGTACGCCTCCTCCACGCGGTCCCAGCGGTGGTCGCGATCCATCGCGTAGTAGCGCCCGATGACTGTGGCGATACGCCCGAGCCCGATGGTCGCGAGCTGCGCCTCGATGTCGCGCACGAAGCCGGCAGCGCTCTTCGGCGGCGTGTCGCGACCGTCGAGGAACGCGTGGATCGAGACCTTCTCGATGCCGCGTCGCTTTGCGAGCTCCACGAGCGCGTAGACGTGGTTCAGCGACGAGTGCACCCCGCCCGGGCTCGCGAGGCCCATGAGGTGGAGGTGCCCCGAGCCATCGAGACACTCCTGCAGCGCCTGGTTCAGCGCGGCGTTGTCGAAGAAGGCGCCGTCGGAGATCGCCTTGTCGATCTTCGTGAGCTCTTGGTACACGACGCGGCCCGAGCCGAGGTTCATGTGGCCGACCTCGGAGTTGCCCATCTGGCCCTCGGGCAGACCGACGGCGAGGCCCGACGTGCGGATCAGCGTGTGGGGGTACTCGCGGTAGAGCCGGTCGAAGGTCGGTGTCTTCGCCAGCCGGATGGCGTTGGCGTCCTGGTCGGGGCGCTCACCGAAACCATCGAGGACGACGAGGACGGTGCGCTTTTCGGTCGTGTTCACACCCTATGGTACGGCTCGCCTCGCAGGATCGAAAGGGCGCGGTAGAGCTGCTCGAGCACGATCACGCGCGCGAGCCGGTGCGGGAGCGTGAGCGTCCCGAGCGACCACTTGAAGCGCGCGCGCTTGAGCAACTCGGGGCTGTGCCCGTCGGCGCCACCGATCGCGAACGCCAGCCCGTGCTCGCCTGCGCCCATGCGATCGCCGAGCGCCTTCGCGAGCGCCTCCGACGTGAGCTGCTGCCCGTGCTCGTCGAGCGCCCACAGCTCGGCGCGAGGAGGTAGCGCCTTGATGAGCGCTGCCTCGTCCTTCGGCTCGATGATGTCGAGCGGGAGCTTGCCGCGCACGCGCTTGGCGAACTCGGCGGCGCCCTCTTCGAGCCAGGCTTCCTTGAGCCGACCCACGGCGAGGACGGTGAGCTTCACGTGCGCGCAGTGATCAGGTGTACACATCCGAGTAGTGGATCTGGCTGTCCTCCGGCACCTCGAGCGGGACGCGCGGCGCGGTGCCCCACAGGCCCTCGAGGTCGTAGAACTCGCGGAGCGGATGATAGAAGACGTGCACCACGATCTCGCCGTAGTCGATGAGCGACCACTGGCCGTCGCGGTTGCCCTCGACGCCGATGGGCTCACGACCGAGCTCGTCGCGCAGCACGTGCTTCACGCCCTCGGCGACCGACTGCACGTGGCGGTCGGAGCGGCCCGAGACGACGAGGATGAAGTCGGTGTACGCGCCTTCGGCGCTGAGATCGAGGAGGGTGGGCGCGAGGCCCTTCTTGTCGAGCGCTGCGCGAACTGCGGTGAGCGCGAGGTCTTTGCTGGAATCGGTCAAGTGATCATCACCTCGTGGTGCCTCCGGAGCGCCCTTCAGCACTCGTTGCTGCGATTATAACCACGCCGGATCAGCGGCGCACCTGGCCGTCGCCGTGGATCACGAACTGGGTCGTGGTGAGCTCCTCGGCGCCCATCGGCCCGTAGGCGTGGAGGCGGGTGGTGGAGATGCCGATCTCGGCACCGAGCCCGAGCTCGCCGCCGTCGGCGAAGCGCGTGGACGCGTTCACCACCACGGTCGAGCTGTCGATGCCGGCGATGAAGCGCTCGGCCGCGGCCTCGTCGGTGGTGACGATGGCCTCCGTGTGATCCGAGCCATAGCGCTCGATGTGTGCGACCGCCGCGTCGAGGCCATCGACCACGGACACGGAGCACACGAGGTCGAGGTACTCGGCCGAGAGGTCCTCGTCGGTGGCCGGCGTCATCGTGGGGACGAACGAGCGGGCGAGCACGTCGCCGCGCAGCTCGACCTTGGAGAGGCGAGCTGCGAGCCGAGGCAGGAACGCCGCGGCGATGGGCGCGTCGACGAGGATGCTCTCGACGGCGTTGCACACCCCCGGGCGCTGGACCTTCCCGTTCTCGCAGATGTCGAGCGCGCGCTGAAGGTCGGCGGTACGCTCGACGAAGACGTGGCAGTTGCCGCGGTAGTGCTTGATGACGGGGATGCGCGAGCGCTCCGCCACGAAGCGGATGAGGCCCTCGCCGCCGCGCGGGATGACGAGGTCGATCTCCTCGTCGCGCAGGAGCAGGGCCGCCATGAGGTCGCGCGACGGATCGTCGAGGACCTGCACGGCCTCCATGGAGAGCCCGACCTCTCGGAGCCCGGCCGCGATGGCGCTCCCGATCGCGACGTTCGAGCGCAGCGACTCGCCACCCCCGCGCAGGATGCAGGCGTTGCCGGAGCGCAGGCACAGGGCCGCCGCGTCTGCGGTCACGTTGGGACGCGACTCGTAGATGATCATCACGACGCCGAGCGGGATGCGGCGACGCGAGACGCGCAGGCCGTTCGGACGCGTCCACGCCTTCACGGTCTGACCCACGGGATCGGGCAGCGCGGCGACTTCCTCGACGGCGCGCGCGACCTTGTCGAGGCGTTCGCGATCGAGCAGCAGGCGATCGCGCATCGGCGCGTCGAGGTCGGTGGCGCGGGCGAGGTCCGCCGCGTTCGCGGCGAGGATCTCGTCGGCGTGCGCGCGGAGCTGTCTGGCGACCGCCTCGATGGCGGCGGTGCGTTGCCCGGCAGTGGCGCGCGCGAGGGGACGGCTGCCTCGTCGGGCAGCGCGGGCGATGGCTTCGGCTCGGTCGTTCACAGGATCACCAGATCGTCGCAGTGGATCACGAGCTCGGGGCTCGGGTAGCCGAGCGTGCCGGGCACCCTGTCGGCGCGCAGGCCCTTGACGCGCTCGAGCTCGCTCGCCTCGAGGGCGCAGAGGCCGCGGGCGAACACGCGGCCCTCGTCGTCGACGACCTCCACGAGCTCGCCCGCCGAGAAGCTGCCCTCGACGGCGCGCACGCCGCGCGGCAGGAGCGACTTGTGCCCCTCGAGCGCCACGCGCGCGCCTGCATCGACGATGACGCGGCCGCTGGGCCGCAGCGCGAACGCGATCCACTGCTTGCGCGAGGCGAGGCGCTCCACGCGCGGCCAGAACACGGTGCCGAGCGCCTCGCCGTCGAGGATTCGGCTCACCGGCCGATCGGCGCGACCGGACGCGACGACGGTGGGGACGCCGAAGCGCCCGGCGATCGCGGCGGCCTCCACCTTGCTGCGCATGCCGCCCGTTCCGACCCCGGAGACGGACCCGCCGGAGACCGCGCGCGCCGCGTCGATGTCGCGGACCTCGGCAAGGAGGTTGGCCCCGCCCGCCGGATCTCCGTCGTAGAGCCCCTCGACGTCGGTCAGGATGACGAGCAGATCAGCCGACGTGATGGACGTGACGAGCGCCGCGAGCTGATCGTTGTCGCCGAACTTTATCTCGTCGGCGCTCACCGTATCGTTCTCGTTGACCACCGGCACGGCACCGAGGCGCAGCAGCTCGCCGAAGGTCTGGCGCGCGGCGAGGTAGCGCGTGCGATCGCGGACGTCGTCGTGGGTGAGCAGCACCTGGCCGATGGTCTGCTGGGTCTCCGAGAACGCCTTCTGGTAGACGTGCATGAGGCGCACCTGCCCGACGGACGCGGCGGCCTGCAGGCCCGCGAGCTCCGTCGGGCGCGTCGCGAGGCGGAGGCCACCGATGCCGAGCGCGATCGCGCCGGACGTGACGATGACGACCTCCTTGCCACGGCGGCAGAGCTCCGCGCTCTCGGCGGCGAGCATCGCGACGCGGCCCTCGAGATCGTCCGAGAGGAGGCGGCTGCCGATCTTGATGACGACGCGACGAGCGCCGCGGAGAGTGTCGCGGCTCATCGTGAGGCGTGGTCGAACGCTTGGCGCAGCGCCACCGCGTGCTGCGCCATGCCGCGCAGGCTGGACAGGGGCGCCTTCGCGATCGCCGCGTCCATGCGATCACGCAGCGCGGTCGCCTGCTCTGGCGACAGGGCACCACCCGTGTGGTGATGCCGCGCGTAGTGATCGAGCAGCGTCGCACGCTGGAAGCTGACGAGCGCTTCCCGCGTGCGGTCGTAGAGTCGCAGCGGGAGCGCGGCGCGGCGCAGCACACGACCCATCAGCCAGCCACCCGTCGCAGCGAGGCGGGGACCCTTGGGCATGGCGCTCAGCCGCTCGATGAGCTCGGGCTCCACGTCGAGGCCGGCACGCTTCGCGACGTCGCGGAGCAGCGTCCTGCGCGCGCGTCCCAACAGCAGATCGTCCGCGAACGGCACGGGCAGCATCCCCACGATGCCGCTCAGCAGCGCGCGCTCCGCGATGAACGAGGTCGGCAACTCGGCCCCGATCTTCTTCTTTGCTGCGCTGCGGCGCCGTGCCATGTCGCGACCCTAGCACGAGGTCCGCGCCCGCATTGGCCGAGACAAATTCCCTCACTGTGTCCGCCTGCGGTCAGGACAGCACCACGTTTCGAACGCTTGGTCGATGGCACGCCCCATGTAGAGACATAGACACGGGTGCACATCATGACGAACAAGAAGCGCTTCCCCCTCATCGTTGCTGGCTTCGTGCTCCTCGTGGGCTCGTCGGCGTTTGCCACGCCGTACGCGCTGAACGCTCCGACGGAGCCGAACATCGCAAAGGAGCCCGCCGGCCGCGTGCGTCATCGCCGCCCGGCGGCGTTTGGCCTCGCGACGCCAGACGTGATGCTCACCCGTCCCGTCATCGCGTCTCCCAGTCGCTCGCGCGCCGACGTGCAGCTCTCGTCAACGTCGATCCCGGTGCTCTAGCATTGCAGTAACCCGACAGGCGCGGTCGTGTAATGTGCTCGGGTGCCGCCATCGGCTCCGGACGCGAAGCGATCATGAAGAGCGTGATCGTCGTGTGTCTGGTGTGTTGCTACACCGTCGCGGCTCGAGGGCAAGCCATTCCGACGCCGCTCGAGCCTACGCGCAGCAACGAGCCCGCGCTGCCGTGGGCGGGATACCAAAACGGCACCTTCTACCTCCGTGATCCCCACGACTGGTTCGTGCTGTATCCGAAGGGCCGCCTGCAGATCGACGGATACCTCTTCCCGAACCGCGGTGCCTCACCCGCGACGGGCGTCACGCCGAACTCGGCTTCCGATGCGCGACCCAGGGACACGATCTTCGTGCGTCGGGCCCGCGTGGAGCTCCTCGGCACTGTCATCGGTCACTTCGATTTCCAGATCGCCGCCGAGTACGCGTCGACGCCGCAAACGGGCTCCACGGGCATCGTCAGCGATGCGTTCGTGATCGTCGACTACCTCGCGTGGCTCAAGCTGCAGGTCGGTCAGTTCGATGCGCCGTTCACCATGGAGAACCGCACCTCCGACAAGTACATCGACTTCATGGAACGCTCGCTCGCCGTACGCGCGCTCGGTGTGCCGCTCAACAAGGACCAGGGCGGCATGCTGTGGGGCTGGTTGCCGAAGCAGCTCGCGTACTACTCGGCGGGCGTCTTCGACGGCGACGGCGGGAGCTTCAAGAGTCAGGACAGCCGCCCAGCGATCATCGGCCGCGGGTTCGTCGCGCCGCTCGCGTTCATGGGCGCGCGACACCCGTGGCTGCAGCAGCTCTGGGTCGGCGGCTCTTTCTGGTGGAAGAACGAGATCAACGCGGGCGGTCCCGTCGCTGCCAACCTCACAGGTGCCGCGCAGAACGACATCACGTCGATGACGACTCAGGGCGCGCAGACGTTTTTTTCGTCGAGCTACGCCGACGGCAAGAATGCGGCCGGTAGCCCCGTGCGCTCCCACCTCGCTCCGTGGGGTCGCACGCTCAAGTGGGCGGTCGAGGCGAACGTGCCCTTCTGGCGGCGAATGGGTGCTCGCTTCGAGCTCGTGCACGACGACATCGCGCTCGCCCGCTACGACGACTCCGGCACCGCGAACGCGGCGCTGGCCCGCGCGCCCGGGCTCCGTGGCGCGCAGCTCCGGGGCACGGCGTACTACCTCGAGCTCTTCGGCTGGATCATCGGGGACTCGAGCTTCCTCCAGACGCCCGGCCTCGAGCCGATGCCGCGGCTCAAGCGCGGTCCCGTCCCGCGGCCGAGGTGGGGGCTCATGCTGGCGCTCAAGTACGGCCACCTCGGCATGGACCTCGGCGGCATCACGGCGGCGGGTACGGGCGTTACGAGTGACCCCACACAGGGGCACTACAGCGTCGACACCTTCGAGGCGGGTCTCAACGCGTGGGGAACCAACCACGTGCGCCTCACAGCCGACTACGTCGTGAACTACATCGACGGCACGTCGGCCCAGGTCCGCGCGAACTACTTCTACCGGCGGGCCGAGCACGAGGTGCTGCTGCGCGTCGGGATCAATCTCTGACGTGATCGTATCTTTTGTTACTACTGGGGCTGGCGAGCCGCGGCCGTGCCGGCAGGCGGCGCGAGGCCCTGGAGGAGCTGGTTGCGTTCGATCATCGGGCGCGGACGGTGCGGTGACGGGATGGCGTCGGGCGCGTGCAGGACCGCGGCGGAGCGCGATGCGACGGTCACGACGACGTGCGTGACGAGCTGGCCGCCCTCGCGCGGCACCGAGTACTCGGCGTCGAGCTTGCCCGCCAGCGGTCCGCCCGTCGCTGCGTCGACCTCGACCTGGCCGGAGAGCTTGCTCACCTTCAGCGTCTTGCGCCATGCGTGGCGCGGCTCGTCGTCGCTGCCGGCGGTGGCACCTTCGCCGAGCGAGAGCTCGAGCTTGCGCGTCGCGTGACCGAGCACGCTGCCCGCGCCGACGTCTCGCACGGCGAGGCCGGGCGAGAGCAGCTCGAGATCGTCGCCGAGGATCGTCTCGGCGGTCTCGCGCAGACGGTCGAGCTCGCCCGGCTCGGGGCGACGCGAGACGAACTTGCCGTAGCGCGGGCGCACGTAGACGGTGCCTGCGAGCGCGTAGGCTTCCATGCCCTGCGCCGCGACGGCGACCTTGTCACGCGGCGCGCTGTCGCCGTCGTTCTTGGCCACGGTCTGGCCGACCTTGTCGGGGTGGTCGAGATCGTGGACGAGGTGGAACCCACCCTTGCCGTCGAGATCGAGCGTCGCGTGCTGCTCCATGCGATCGG
>JBDTCO010000232.1:0-11247 GCA_039923495.1 Polyangia bacterium | reverse complement strand
AAACGTCGACGGGGAGGTGCGCAAATCGCGTATCTCCCCGTTGTCGTTTCAGCACCTCGCGGGGCCATTTTGGGGCCACTCGGTGTTGGACCAACGCCCTGCAGATCGGCGCCGGTCCTTGCAGCATCGTCGTCGTGCTTATTTCTTCGGCGTCACGCGGCCCACGACCGAGACGAGGTCGGCTAGCAGCACGGGCTTGACTAGGTGGTGCGTGAAGCCCGCATCCGCGCTTTTGCTTCGGTCTTGGTCCTGCCCGAATCCGGTCAGTGCGATGAGCGGGTAGTCCGAGTGCTCGCGCAGCTTGGCTGCTAGCGCGTACCCGTCCATGCCTGGCAGTCCAATATCCAGAATAGCGAGCGACGGCGTGAAGCTCTTCGCCAACTCGATGGCGGCGTGCGGATCGTGCGCGACGGCGACTTGGTGCCCGAAACTCTCCAGCAGCATCGCGAGCACCTCGGCCCCGTCCTTGTTGTCATCAACGAGGAGAATCCGCTGCGGCTGTACGCTCGCAGCCGGAACGACGACAGGCGGCAGCGGTGCAGTCGCGGTCTCGTCCGCCAGGCACAGGCGGATCGTGAACTCGCTGCCCTTGCCGAGACCCTCGCTGTTCGCCGTAACCGTCCCGCCGTGAAGCTCCACGAGGCTCTTTACGAGACTGAGACCCACGCCGAGTCCACCCTCTGCACGATCGGAGCTTCGTCCGCCCTGCACGAAGAGGTCGAAGACACGAGGCAACAGGTCGACCGATATGCCGATGCCATCGTCCTTCACGCGGATCACGATTCTGCGTTCGGCGACTCCTCCTTCAGTGTCCGCCGTGAGTCGGATGTGCCCGCCGTAAGGGGTGTATCGCGCCGCGTTCGTCAGCAAGTTGGACAGCGCCTGCGCAAGCCGGACACGATCGCCATGCCATCGCAAACCAGGCGAG
Organism: Polyangia bacterium; assembly: GCA_039923495.1. Taxonomy (GTDB): domain Bacteria; phylum Myxococcota_A; class Polyangia; order Palsa-1104; family Palsa-1104; genus JBDTCO01. Next base: position 10,319 of record JBDTCO010000232.1, on the reverse strand, counting down.
ATCTCGACGGCGACATGATGACGGCGCTGCTCCATGAGGAATTGAGTCATCTCGACTGCGCCCGTGAGCACCTCGTCCAGATTCACGGTCTCCTGCTTGAGCAGGATCTTGCCTTGCGAGAATTTGGAGACGTCGAGGAGGTCATCAACGAGCCGCACAAGATGCGCAACATGGCGTTCGATGATGTCGAGCTTGGGCACCTCGATCTGCTCGCTCTTGATCAAATCGATCGCGGTGACGATGGGCGCCAGCGGGTTGCGCAGCTCGTGACCGAGGATGGCGAGAAAGTCATCCTTCGCGCGGTTCGCGATCTCGAGGTCGTCGACGAGCTTCTGCCGCTCGTCGTGGGCCTTCTCGATAGCATGGCGCGCCATGACCTGCTCGGTGATGTCCGTGGCAACCGCCATCATCCCGTAAACGCGCCCCTCGAGATCGCGCAGTGGTTCCAGGTTGAACTGGAAGTAGGCGTCCTCGACCTTGCCGGAGCCGTGACGGTCGAACGGGATGAGCAGCTCGTGCGTCACGAATGGCTCTCCCGTGTCGTAAACACGTTTCAAGATGACGGGCACCGCTGTGCCGATCAGTTCCGGAAAGGCCTCCTCGTACGCTTTGCCGACGAGATTGCTGCGACCGACCATGCGCTGGTAGAGCGTGTTCGCGAGCGTGAAGACGTGCGTCGGTCCGACAAGGAGGGCGGTAGGCATCGGTGCCTGTACGAGCAGGTTGTTGCGTTCAGCCTCCGCGACGGCGCGAACCCGGAGGACGTCGAGGCGAGAACGCGCAACGCGGATCTGATGCGCCATCTGTGAGAGAAAGTCCTGCGCCTGTTCGTCGAACTGGCGACGAGGGTTGATGGCGAGCACGAGGGAGAGCCAACCCTCTCCAGAGGCTGCCGAGCCCGTGGACGCGCTGCGCCGCGCGACGAAGACCTCCGTGACATCATGGGGAGCCGAGACCGCTGTTCGGTCGCGCACAAGTGGGTCGAGAAGAGCGGGCGTGAGCTGGCTCATCAGCGCCAATGCATCTTCCGACGACAGCCCTGTGGCACCGAGCAGCTTGGGTAGTCCCGTCGGGTCCTCGAAGCCGACCGCGAGCGCGAAGGGGATGTCATCATTCGACAGCGCGATCACATCGAGGGCCTGCTCGATGATCTGCGCGTCCGTCTCCGCGAGGCGCAGCCTTTCCGCGAGGCGAGAGAAGACTTTCTGACGGCGCTCGGCGAGCACCCGCGCCGTGGTCTCGGTGCAGATGATGAGGACGCCAACGCGAGTGCCGTCGTCATCGAAGACCGGCGAGTAGTTGTAGACCCACCACGCATCATCGATGGCGCCATTGCGGAATATCGGTACCAACACGTCCTCGTGCCAAATCGCCGTACCCGTGGCGAGGACGTCCTCGATTTGCGCGCCAATCACCGGCCAGGTCTCGGTCCAGCAGTCGCGTGCGCGTTGACCCATCGCCGTCGGATGCCTGCCTTGGCCAAAGCTGGGAAGAATGGCATCGTTGTAAAGCTGCACCAGCTCGGGACCCCACCACAAGAGCATCGGTTGCCGAGCGTGCAGCATGACCCGCACCAAGCCCTTGAGCGTGGTGTGCCAGCGCGCAGGCTCTCCAAGCGCTGTCTTCGACCAGTCGGTCGCGCGAACGAGACTGCCGGCCTCTCCGCCACCGGGAAACAGGTTCGCCAGATCATTCATCGTGCCGACATCCTGCACTTGTTCCATCCGATGCGGGTGTAGCCCAACCCTGCGGGTAAGATTTCGACGGCTTGGAGGTACTCACCACGAGCGAGCTTGGCGATGGGGTCGGGGTTGGACACCCGACGGCCCCGCCTCGTGCGGGACGGTTTTTCGTTTCGACCGGTCGCGCCGCGGAGTGTCTTGCGACGGGGCACGGCGCGCCGAGCTGGTATCCTCGGCCGGGTGACGCGACAACTCGCCTCCCTCGCAGTGCTCGCTGCATGTCTGGCATGTGGATGCGCGAAGAGCACCGAGGTGCTCGTCGTCGTGTCGACCGATCTCGTGCTGCCGACGGCGCAGACGGCCTGCAGCTCGACGTCACCCGCACCGACACCGGGACGCAGATCTTCTCGCAGATGTATGCACTGACCTCGCAGTCGTCGTTGCCCGCGTCGCTCGATCTGCACGGCGCGCGCAGCTCGCCGACCATCTCCATCCGCGCGCAGCTCCTTCTCGGCAGTCAAGTGCTCGTCGAGCGCCGCGCCACATTGCCGTTCGAGCCCGACCGCGCGATCGAGCTGCGTCTCCCGCTCGACCGCAGCTGCGTCGACTTCAGATGCACCGAAGAGAACACCTGCGTAAACGGTGCGTGCGTCCCCGTCGAGCTCGATCCCACGACGCTGCCGCCCATCGCCTCCGATCCGCTCGCGCCCGTCGACATGGGCGCCGGCGTCGTCGACCTGGCGGCGAGCACGGACCTCGCGACGCTCGTCGACCTCGCTGCACCGCCGGATCTCGCAAGCACGGACCTCGCGATGTGCCCGTCGGTCCCGCTGCCATCCTACCCGGTGGAGACGGTGGGAAATCCAGCGTGCAAGAGGTACGACTTCACGACCGCGTTCCCGGCGCGTCTCACGTTCACGCCCGACGCGAACGTGACGGCGGCAATCCACTGCGGCGCGCTGGAAATCGCCACGCCGCCGGGTACCCACGCGAGCACGGTGTCCTTCGACGACTACGACGCCCTCAAGCCCCTGTCGACGAGCTTTCGCCTGTACGCCAGCTTCGACGTCGTGCAGTCGATGGGCTCGTGGGCGGGCGTCCAGGCAGCCTACGGCAACCGTTACGTGCGCGGCGACATCGCGCCGCGGACCATGCCTCCGCTCATGGGCGACACGCCGATCCTGCACGACAACGCCACCATGTCGGGCGTCGACACCATCGACAGCACGGGTTCGCAGGTCGCGCTGCCGGCCCCGTTCCAGGTCGAGCTCGAGCGGGTCACGCTCAGCCAGGGCGGCCAGGCGATGTCGCAGTACACGTTCACGGCCGGCGGGCAGATGGCCATCGCGATGCCGCCTCTGCTGTTCAACCCCGTGATCCCTTCCTTCGACGTGGGCAACACCACTAGCTCCGTGGCCAACCCCGTCGTCGTGCGCCTGTACTGGATGATCCTGTGCGTCAACAGCTGAGCGCGCTGAGCTCGCCGCAGCTCCTCTCGTTTGTGCTCGCGTGCTCCTCGTCGTGTCCTCCGATGTCGCGCTGCCGACCGATGCCGACGCGCTCCAGTTCGACGTGACGCGCACCGACGATGGCACGACGCTCTTCTCCCGGACGTATGCCCTGTCGAACGCGGGAGAGTCGACCCGCGTCGGCTTGGTCTATCGGTGCCTCGCGCAGCTATCCACCCCACTGCGTCGCGGAGGGTTGTCAGAAGCCCCACGGAGGTCCGCGAAACAGCTTCCTATGCGGGCCAGGATCACCAGGCCAGCTAAGCGTGACAAGGAAGCGGCCAAGGCTGAGCGGCGCGAATTGAGAACGATGCGGCATGAGGCGCTACGCCGTCGCCGAGGCGTCAGCAGCGACGCCGATGCTGACAAAAAGGTCGGCACCGAGCCGGAACGAAAGATCACCGCCTTCCGGTAGAACGGTGCGGGCATAGGATACGTCATGCGGATCTTCGTTCTACTCCTCGCGTTCGCCGGCTGCTCCTCCGGTGCTCCCCCCGTTGATCTAGGGTCGTCGGTAGACCTGGCATCGGCGGGCCCGACCCCGGACCTCGCGGCGGTCACCTGGACGACCTTCGCGCAGCCATTCTCCCAGCACTACTGCGTCTCGTGCCACAGCCCTGGCGGGCAGGCATCTCAGCAGGACTTCAACCAGTACGCCGTCGTGAAAGCCAACGCGGCGCACATTCGCTGCGGCACCGCACCGGTGGGCATGCTGCCGTCGGGGTGCAGCGGCAATCCGAGCGCCGGGCAGTTCCCGATTGGGACCGGGCCCATGCCCACCGATGCCGAACGACAAACGCTCGTCGGCTGGATCGACGACGGCGCGCCCATGTGAGCGCCCTTGGCCACGACGAGAAGCGGTTGGGCCAGCCGCGACGCGCCGACTCCTTCAACGACGCCGGCCGCTCGGAGTGGCTCGTTTTTCCTTGGTCGCGATCGCCATCGTGTAGCGACGGGAGACGAGCCACGCCGTGGCTGACCTTCATCGAAGGTTCATGAGCGAGCGTCGCGTCGCATGTCAGGTTGGTGGGTACACGAGAGGAACGTGACCCATGAAGAGAACCGCCATCAGCTTGTTCGTCGTCATCGCCTTGGCTGCCCCCGTCCACGCGAGCGACAAGCCCATCGAGGCGTCCGCCGTGCCGAAGCCGGTCATCGCGAAGGTGCACACGAAGTACCCGGCCGCGAAGATTCTCGGGTACGAGCTCGAGACCGAGGACGGCCAGACGTCCTACGAAGTGAAGATCGCAGACGGCGCGCGGCAGCTCGAGGTCCTCTGCTCAGCGGATGGTGCGATCGTCGCGGAGGAGGAGAAGATCGCGATCGCCGATGTGCCAGCCCGCGTTCGCGACGCGCTCAAGAACTCGCCGAAGTTCGGGTCGTGGACCGTCCGTGGCGCCGAGCGGATCGTCTCGCACGAGCAGACCAGCACACCCGTGTACGAGCTCAAGATCGCCAGCGGCTCGAAGCGCGCCGAGCTGACGTTCTCACCGGAAGGGACCTTGACGAAGACCGAGTAGGGCGGGGTGGCGCGTTGAAGGGGTAGCGGATAAAACCGCCAGCCTCGTCGAGAACTGCACCTCGACACCGTCCGTTCGCGAGGTCGGCCTGATTCGTTTCCGTAGACACCCAAGAAGATGTGGATATCGTGGTGCGCGACGTCGGCATCACAACGACGTCGTGGGTGTGAGGAGGGCCGATGAACGAGCAACTCCGACGCGAGCCCTTCCGCATTCTCTTCCCGCTCGGCGCGGTCCTGGCCTGGATCGCGGTGCTGCCGTGGATGCTGTTCGGCACCGGCTTCATCCGGGCCTGGCTCGGCACCTACCACGCGCTCACGATGACGCAGGGCTTTCTCATCGCCATGGTCCTCGGCTTCCTCGGCACGCTCTTGCCGCGCAGGACGGGCTGCGCACCGTTCAGCACCCTCGAGCTGGGCATCTGTGTCGTTGGCCTCGTCGCGGTCCCGATCGGCCTCGTCACCGGACGACTCGTCGGCGCCGAGCTCGCGTACCTGGTGGTGCTCGTGACCCTCATCCAGTTCGCGGTGCGGCGGGTGCCTGGAGGGAAGCGGCCGCCTCATCCCTCGTTCGTGTGGATGCCAGTCGGCCTGCTGGCCGGGATGGTCGGCTCCGTCCTCATCATCGTGAGCGCGCTCGGCCACGGGAGCCTGCTCGCGGCGGGCCGCGCGCTCGTCGAGGAGGGGTTGCTCCTGTCGCTGGTGCTGGCGGTCGCGCCCATGCTGGCGTCGGTCATCACGCAGGACCATGCGCTTCCCGATCCGTCCGCGTCGAGCTATCGACGACAGCGCAACCTGCACCTCGTCGCGGGCGCGCTCCTGCTCGGCAGCTTTGCCGTCCAGTTCATGCTGTCCGAGCGGGCGGGCATGCTCCTGCGAGGCACCGTGGTGGCGGCCGAGGTGCTCTGGGCCTGCCGGATCGATCGTCCGCCATCCGTACCGGGGCTGCACCGCTGGCTGTTCTGGCTGGCGCTGATCTTCGTGCCGCTCGGTCTCCTTTGCGCGGGCGCCCGACCGGCGCTTCGCGTGCCGTTCTTGCACCTCACCTTCATCGGTGGGTTCTCCATGCTCGTGTTCGCGGTTTCGTTCCACGTCGTCTTCATGCACACGGGACGGGAAGACCTGGCCAGGCGATGGCCCTGGCCCGTCGCTGCGGCGGGTCTACTGGTGCTCCTGGCCACGGGGGCCCGCGTCAGCGCCGAGCAATTTCCCGAGCACTACTTCGGGGCGCTCGCCATTGCCTCGTCGCTGTGGCTGGCAGGGGCCCTGGTCTGGGGGAGCTTCGTCATCAGCCTCGTCGCCCGCGCGCCAAGTGGCCATACGAGCATTTCGCTTCCAGGGTCGCCCTCGACCGACCCCTCGCCGTTGATGGATCGCGGCGGCCATGGCAGCGTCTCGTCCGGACAGGGGATCGAATGAGCAGCGAGAAGATCGTGCACGACGAGAACGCCAAGCTCGATTTCTCGCAGACCATGAGTTACGGCGACTACCTCCACCTCGACGAGGTGCTGGGCGCGCAGCACCCGCGCTCGCCGGATCACAACGAGATGCTGTTCATCGTGCAGCACCAGACGAGCGAGCTGTGGATGAAGCTCCTTCTCCACGAGCTCGAGTCGGCGATGTCCGATATCGTGCACACGCGCATGGCGCCGGCGTTCAAGACGCTCGCGCGGGTCAGCCGCATCATGGACCAGCTCGTCTCTGCCTGGGACGTGCTCGCGACGATGACGCCACCCGAGTACTCGGCGATCCGCCCCTATCTGGCGTCGAGCAGTGGCTTCCAGAGCGCGCAGTACCGCTGCATCGAGTTCCGCCTCGGCAACAAGAACGCGGCGATGCTGAAGGTGCACGAGCACCGGCCCGATCTGTTTGCCGCCGTGCAAGCGGCCTACGAAGCGCCGTCGCTGTATGACGAGGCGCTCCGGCTGCTGGCACGCCGTGGCCTCGCGATCCCGAGCAGCCACCTCGAGCGCGACTTCACCCAGCCCTACGTCGCCAGCGACGAGGTCGAGCGGGCCTGGCTCACGGCCTACCAATCGCCCGAGCAACACTGGGACCTGTACCAGCTGGGCGAGGCGCTGACCGACCTCGAGGACGCCTTCCGCCTGTGGCGGTTCCGGCATGTCACCACCGTCGAGCGGATCATCGGCTTCAAGCGCGGCACCGGCGGGACGAGCGGCGTCAGCTACCTGCGCAAGATGCTCGACGTGGTCCTGTTCCCCGAGATCTGGCGGCTGCGCACCTCGCTCTGAAGCGTGAGCTGGTACCCTCCGGCATGGCCGATGTGTCATTGCTCCGCGCGCTGGCGGTCTTCGTCGTTTGCGCGCTCGGCGGGTGCATCCCCGTCCGCGACACGCTGCGACCGGCGATCCATGGCCAGGTTCTCGACGATCATGGGCAGGGGGTTGCGCACGCGCGCGTGCAAGCGTGTGTGCGTGCGCGGTTCAACCGGGGGCGATGCTCGACGTGCGAGACGCAGCTCACCGACGGCGAGGGCAACTTCCAGTTCGCCAGGTGCACCGAGTGGCACATGCTGCCGGGCGAGGCACCGATGCAGACCATCCAGATCGTGGCCTGCGACGCTGCCGGCAAGATGGCGGTCGCGGACGGTGCGCCTCCGCCTGGGGAGGCGCTCTCGCTGACGCTCGCAACGGACGCGGCTGCACCCCACCCGGACTGTCCGCCCTGACGCTGTTCCGACGTCCGGGTAGCTGGTCGAGGACCACAACGAGGTCAAGCGGCATACCGTTCGGCGCTCTTCGTTTCGGCAGATTGCGCGTCGTGGCCAGGTCGACTTGTGTAAGGTCACGATCCCGGGGTGCTGATGAAAAACTCTCTCGCGCTGATCTTGTTCGTTGCTACGTGTGCAGGCTGCTCGACCGGTCGTCGCGCCGGCGGTCGTGGGGGCAGTCATGATGCCGGCCCAGGCGGCGGCACTTCCGATGCGGGGCCGAGCGGCACCGATGGCGGCAGCCAGCAGGACGGGTCGAGCTGCACGGTCGATCAGCCGCAGAGCGCGCCGCTCGCGCTGCCCGATACCAACGCATCGAACGGCACACAGACGTCGTGCAAGACCGACGCGGACTGCGGAGGCAGCACGCCGCGTTGTGTGATCACGGCCGACAAGGACCCCTCCGATGGCGGTCCCGGATTCTGCGTCGCTTCCTACGTCGATTCGCTCAACTTCGTCGGCTTCGGCGCAGGCGCCACGCTCACGGACACGAGCAAGCTCATCTCCGTGTGCGCGACGCTCGAGCACTCGTGGTTCGGCGATCTGCAGATCGACCTGATCTCGCCCGACGGCAAGATCGTCTCGCTGCGCCAGTTCATCGGCCGCGACCTCGGAAACTACTTCCTCGGGCATCCGAACTACTGCGATACCGACGCGGCGCCCGTGGCCGGCAAGGGCTACAAGTACTGCTGGACCGCGAGCGCGTCGACGAAGATCCTGAAGCCGAGCTCGGCCTCGCTGGATGGCTTTACGTGCGGCGCAGCCGGCGGGTGCGAGTCGTGGGACGGCTCGCCGCTCAATACATGCTCGGGGGGGGATCCCGACGCGGAATCGCCGTACCCCGTCATCCCCGCCGGTAACTATCTTCCCGACGTGGACTTCTCCGCACTCCAGGGCGCACAGCTCAACGGCACGTGGCAGTTTCGAATCACCGATCTCTGGCAGGTGGACAACGGCTTCTTGTTCGACTGGTCGATCGAGTTCGACTCGTCGCTCGTCGCCGACTGCTCCGTCATCATCAATTGAGGTGGGTCTGCCGCGCACCGGAGTGCGTGCGCGGCGACCTCACGAGGTGATGCCTCAGGTCCCGCCGTCGGGACTGCCGCCGCACGCCGCGTACGGGTCCTGGTTGGCGAGCGCGATGGTGTTGCACGCAATGGCGGCCTGATCACCGTCCGGCGCCTTCTGGCCGTTGCGGTCGATGGTGATGCCCGGCTGCACGAGCTTGCCGGTGGTCGGGTCGCACAGCTTCGTGCACTGCGGGTTCTCCTGCTCCTGCCAGCACGGGAACGTGTTCGGCGCGTCGGGGCAGTAGGGTAGCGTCGTCACCGTCGAGCCGACGACGTCCTGCACCACGCAGTCGGGCCGCGCGGAGCCGTTGAGCGTCACGGTCTTGAGCGGCGCGAGGAGGCAGCTCGGCTTGAGCGCGGAGACGATGAGCCCTGCGACCTTCGCCAGCGACGCGGAGTAGTCCGGCGTCTGTGATGGATCATCGCCGCAGATGTTCGACGTGGTGTTCAGCTTCTGGTTCTTGATGACCGCGTCGAGGCGCAGCGGCGGATCGCCGAAGAACGCCGGCTGCACCGTGTTCTGGCAGGAGTGCTGGAGCGCCGCGATGCAGTTGGTGCCGAGCGTGCTGCACGTGGTGTACGACGGCGACGGCGACTTGCCGTTGCCGGTGCCGGTGTTCGCGAGGATCGTCTCGAATGGCGTGGTCGGCGCGTCGATGGCGACGAGGATGACGTCCGTCGCAGGGTTCGCCTTCAGCTTCCCCGGCGTCGTGAAGAGGTCGGTGTAGCGCGAGATGTCGTACTCGCCACCGACCATGCTGGCGGTCGTGTTGGGCGCCGGCTCGCAGGTGAGCGCGCCGTTCGAAGATCCCTCGGGAGTGAGCACGGGCGGCATGCCGCACGCGATGCCGAAATGCGTCTGACGATAGGTCGTGTAGGCGCCGTACTGCGCGACCTTGTTCGGGTCGGAGTTGAAGAAATCGACGTTCGGGGGCGACGAGCTGTCGTCCTCGTTCGTGACGAAGACGACGGCGAGGATCGCGTCCGGGCGCAGGAACCCGGCGTTCGTGCCGGCCGTCGAGGTCAGCGCCGCGTACACACTCTCGAGCTGGTGCTCGAAGCCGCAGCCCTTCGAGCCGACGCTCGCCGCGCACGTGAACTGCGCGCCGAGGCTGGCCGACGAGCAGCCGCCCGGGATGTTGCACGTGTCGCCGCTGGCACCGTACGCGTACTGGATGTACGCCGACCCCATCGGGGCCTTGCAGGACGAATCGGCGGCAGCGCCGACGGCCTGGATGAGGCCGTGCTGTCCGCCTGGAGATGCATCGCATCCGCCGCCCGCGATCGCGCCGGCGCCGTAGTCGGACGTGACGACGCCGATGTGCAGGTCGGGGTACTGCGGGCTCGAGCCGTCCGTCGGGTGCGCGAGCTTGTCGAAGGCCTGCAGGAAGCTCGGGAACTTCGCGAGGAGCTCGGCCTGCATGGCGTCCATGGAGAACGAGTTGTCGACCATGAAGAGCAGATCGACCTTGTTCTTGATTGTCTGCGCGGTCTCGACGTTGGTCTGCTCCTCGACCGTGGTCTGCGGAGCTTCGACAGGAGGGGCGACACACGCGCCGAGGAACGTGGACAGCAACAGCACACTCGAACGTACGACCTTCATGGACAGCCTCCGGATGGATCTGCGCGCAGCGCGCGTGAGCGTCCCGGTGGAGCAAGGTCCGATCCAGCAACGGCGCTGGCGTAAGCCAGCGGTCTTTTACATGACCACGAGAAGCGACGTGGTCGCTTTGTCGCACCCCTCCGGGACAACCCGCCGCGGGGTCGAATTTCGTCGTCGCCGCGGTGGGCTAGGTAGCGAGCGTGCAG
>JBDTCO010000231.1:0-10005 GCA_039923495.1 Polyangia bacterium | reverse complement strand
GGATGGAGCGAGCCTGGATCGGCGTCGGCGTGTCGTACCCGGCCTCCTGGACTGCGCGAAGGAGGGGTGGAATGAGGCCTAGCTCGTCGAAACGGGTCATGTCGGCGCGCAAGCTGCCACGCATCGTTGGATATGCAAAGGACCAAGATGGCGAACACTGCTACGCTCGACGCGCGTGTACGACTACGACTATCTCGTCGTCGGCTCGGGCTTCGGTGGCTCGGTGTCAGCGTTGCGGCTGGCCGAGCGCGGTTACAAGGTCGCCGTCATCGAGATGGGCAAGCGCTGGCGGAAGGAAGACTTCCCGCGCAGCACATGGGACCTCCGCCGTTACCTGTGGCGCCCCGCGCTCGGTATGTACGGCATCCTGCAGATGACGATGACGCGCGACGCGTTCTTCCTGCACGGTGCGGGAGTCGGCGGCGGCAGCCTCGTGTACGCGAACACGCTGCTCGTGCCTCCCGCGCGTGCGTTCGAAGACCCGCGCTGGGTCGGCCAGGACTGGAAGGCCGCGCTCGCACCGCACTACGACACGGCCAAGCGCATGCTCGGCGCCGTCGAGAGCCCCGTGCTCGTCGAGACCGACCACATGCTCGCCGAGGTCGCCGCAGACATGGGGCAGGCAGGCTCGTTCAAGCGGCACACGGTCGGCGTGTTCTTCGGTGAGCCCGGCAAGGAAGTGCCCGATCCGTACTTCGTGGGCAAAGGTCCGGCGCGCACCGGCTGCACCACGTGTGGCGGCTGCATGGTCGGCTGTCGCGTTGGTGCGAAGAACACGCTCGACCAGAACTACCTTTATCTCGCGGAGCAGCTCGGCGTGACGATCTTGCCCGAGACGCGCGTGCTCGACATCCAGCCCATGGGCGAGGACGGCGGTTATCGCGTCGTCACCGAGCGCTCGACGGGCCTGTTCCATCCGCGGCGCACGTTGACGGCACGCGGCGTCGTGCTGTCCGCCGGTTCGTACGGCACGTCGAGCCTGCTCATGCGATGCAAGCAGCGCGGCTCGCTGCCGAAGCTGTCCGACGCGCTCGGCAGCTACGTGCGCACCAACTCGGAGGCGCTGCTCGGCGTGCGCTCGCGCCGCAACGATGTGGACTACTCCCGGGGCCTCGCCATCACCTCGGGCGTGATGGTGGACGCAGACACGCACGTCGAGGTGTGTCGCTACCCGAAGGGCTCGGACGCGCTCGCGCTCCTGTCCACCGTGCTCACCGATGGTGGCAAGTGGCCGCGCTGGATGTACTGGTTGAAGGCCCTCGCCACGCACCCGCTCGATGCGCTGCGCACGTTGCTGCCGTTCGGCATGGCGGTGCGCACCGCGATCCTGCTCGTGATGCAGCCGGTCGACAGCCACCTGCGCTATCGCCTCCGTCGTCGCTGGTGGTGGCCGTTTTCGCTGAAGGTCGACTCGGAGGCGGGCAACGGGCCGCGCGCGCCCGTGTATCTCCCCATCGCCAACGAGGTCGCGCGCCGCATGGCGACGAAGATGGACGGCGACGCGCAGAGCGGCCTCATCGAGGTGCTCACCAACAAGGCGACGACCGCGCACATCCTCGGGGGATGCCCCATCGGCGTGTCGCCGGAGGACGGCGTCGTCGACATCGACAGCCGCGTGTTCGGCTACCCGCACCTCTACGTCGTCGATGGCTCCATCATCCCCGCAAACCTCGGCGTCAACCCGAGCCTCACGATCACCGCGATGGCCGAGCACGCGATGAGCAAGGTGCCGCCGAAGTCCGCTACCTGACGATGATGACCTCGCCGTCGCGTAGCGGACGACACGGGATCTCGCGGTGCGCCAGCTCTGCGATCATCGCGTCGATGTGTGGATCGCCGGCGTGCGGCGCGACCACGTAGTCGACGAGGCCCATGCCGCTCCAGATGGGCGTACGTGACGGGTAGTCGGAGGGGAAGCCATCGATCGGATCCGCGTGCTCGACGCCGCGGAGCGAAGGTCCGGCGACGACGGCACCGGCGCTGTAGCCGCCATACGCGATGAGGTCGTCGTCGAGCAGCGCGCGCAGCGCGACGTCGAAGCCCGACAGGCGGATCGCCGTGTTGAGCACGAAGGTGTTGCCCCCGGTGGTCCACACAAGATCGTGCTGGCTCAACACCGCAGGGAGCGTGGCGCGGCCGAAGTGCGCGCGGAGGTCGAGCTCGTCAGTGACGTAGCCGAGGGAGGCGAACAGCTCGCGCTCCATCGAGACGATCTTCTCGCGCACCACCGCAGCCTCGCCGTCGAGCGCGTTGGCGCTGACCGCGACGCGGCTGCCGACGGGGACGAGGCCGAGGATGGCCTCTTCGTCGTCGCCGAGCCGATAGGACGACAGGTAGAGGCGCATGCGTCATTGTACGGCGATCGGCCTGCGCGTCTCGCTGATCGTCGCGCTCTCGTTCCCTTCGCGGCGCATGCCGGAGCGCCGGCGGTCGATCACCATCGCACCGTAGATCGGGCACTATGCCCCGATGCCGCGTCTCCTCCTCGACGAGTTCCTGCCGTACCGCCTGTCCGTGGCCGATCACGTCGTGAGCCAGGTGATCGAGCGCGCCTACGCGCGCCACGAGCTGTCCGCGCCACAGTGGCGCGTCATCGCCGTGCTCGGCGAGGCCGACGCGCTGAGCCAGCGGGAGATCGTCGATCGCACGCGCATGGACAAGCTGACGATCAGCCGCGCGGCGCGAGCGCTCGCGATGCGTCGCGTCGTGCTCCGCCGCGACGACGTCAGCGACGGACGCACGCTGCGGCTCAGCCTCTCTTCGCAGGGGCGCCGCATCTACGACGCGGTCATCCCCGCCGCGCTCGAGGTGGAGCAGCGGATCGCCGACCAGCTCGGCGCTGGCGATCGCAAGGCGCTCGACAAACTGCTCCGCAAGGTGGAAGCGGCGGCGCTCGCTTGCGAAGATGGTATCAAATGATACCGTCTGTCGACATGCGCTACCAGCCCGGCTTCGGAAACCACGTCTCCACGGAAGCAATCCCCGGCGCGCTGCCGCAGGGCCAGAACTCGCCGCAGCGTGCGCAGCACGGGCTCTACGCCGAGCAGCTGTCGGGCTCCGCGTTCACGGCGCCGCGACACGAGAACCGTCGCTCGTGGCTCTATCGACTGCGGCCCTCGGCGGCGCATGGTCGCTACGAGCCGCTTCCCATCGGCGCCCTGCGCAGCGGTCCGTTCGAGGACGCGCCGCCGTCGCCGAACCGCATGCGCTGGAGCGCGTTCCCGCTGCCGACGCAGCCGACGACGTGGCTCGAGGGGCTGTTCACCGTGGGTGGCAACGGCTCGCCGGCCATGATGATGGGGGCGGCGATCCACGTGTACGCCGCGAACCGGTCGATGGACGACGTGTTCTTCGACGCTGATGGCGAGCTGCTGTTCGTGCCGCAGCTCGGTGTGCTGCGCGTCGTCACGGAGCTCGGCGTCCTCGACCTCGCACCCGGCGAGTGCGGCGTCGTCCCGCGCGGCGTGCGGTTCCGTGTGGAGGTGACGGGCGAGGTGCGCGGCTACGTCTGCGAGAACTACGGCGCGATGTTTCGCCTACCCGAGCTCGGCCCCATCGGCTCGAACGGGCTCGCCAACTCGCGCGACTTCCTCACTCCCATCGCTGCGTACGAGGACGTCATGCGGCCCACGCGCGTCGTGCAGAAGTTCCAGGGTGGGCTCTGGGCCACGACCCTCGATTGCTCGCCGCTCGACGTCGTGGCGTGGCACGGCACCCTCGCGCCGTACAAGTACGACCTCGCGCGCTTCAACACCATCAACACGGTGAGCTACGACCACCCGGATCCATCGATCTTCACGGTGCTCACGTCGCCGAGCGAGACGCCGGGAGTCGCCAACTGCGACTTCGTGATCTTCCCACCACGCTGGATGGTGGCCGAGGGCACATTCCGTCCGCCGTGGTTCCACCGCAACGTGATGAGCGAGCTCATGGGGCTCGTGCACGGCGTGTACGACGCGAAGGCAGACGGCTTCCAGCCCGGTGGCGCCTCGCTGCACAACTGCATGAGCGCGCACGGTCCCGACGCCGCGACCTACGACGGGGCCGTCGCCGCCGAGCTCGCCCCGCGCAAGATCGTCGACACGCTCGCGTTCATGTTCGAGACGCGCTGGGTGATCATGCCGACGCGCGCGGCGCTGGACAGCCCCGTGCTGCAACCCGACTACGACGCGTGCTGGTCCGATCTGCGCCGCGTGACTCCACCCGTCGTGCCCCCCAAGGAGAAGCCGTGAAGCTCGCCTCACTCAAGTCCGGTCGTGATGGACAGCTCGTCGTCGTCTCCGACGATCTGGCCTGGTACCTCGATGCCTCGTCGGCGGTCCCGACACTCCAGCGCGCGCTCGACGATTGGGGCGCGAGCGAGCCTGCGCTGCGCGAGCTCGCTCACATGGTGAACCAGGGCTCGACGCACCGGTTGCGCTTTCAGCCCGAGGTGTGTGCCTCGCCGCTACCGCGCGCGTACCAATGGGCCGATGGCTCTGCGTACGTGAACCACGTCGTGCTGGTGCGGAGGGCGCGCGGCGCCGAGATCCCCGAGAGCTTCTGGAGCGACCCGCTCATGTACCAGGGCGGCTCCGACGTGTTCCTCGGCCCGCGTGATCCGATCCCGCTCGCCGACCAGGCGTGGGGCTGCGATCTCGAGGCCGAGGTCGTCGTCGTCGTTGGTGATGTCGCGAGGGGCACGACCGCCGACGAGGGACGCGCTGCGATCCGCCTCGTCGGGCTCGTGAACGACGTGTCGCTGCGTAACCTCATCCCGGGCGAGCTGGCGAAGGGGTTCGGCTTCTTGCAGTCGAAGCCGTCATCGGCGTTCTCGCCCGTGTTCGTGACGCCGGACGCGCTCGGCGACGCGTGGCGCGAGGGCAAGCTTCACCACCGTTTGCTCGTCACGCTCAACGGGCAGCCGTTCGGTCGCGCGCAGGCCGGCGTCGACATGACGTTCGACTTCGGCACGCTCATCGCGCACGCGGCCAAGACGCGCGATCTGTGCGCGGGCACGATCATCGGCTCGGGCACCGTCTCGAATCGCGGTGCCGACGGCGGCCCCGGCAAGCCCATCGTCGAGGGCGGCGATGGCTACTCGTGCATCGCCGAGGTGCGCATGGTGGAGACGCTGCAGGGCGGAAAGCCCGTCACCGGCTTCCTCGTACACGGCGATCGCGTGCGCATCGAGATGAACGACGAGCGCGGCATGTCCCTGTTCGGTGCCATCGAACAAGTGGTTGCTTGACGAAGCGCGGGAACGATCGCGAAGATACCGCGTGCGTTTCCCGATCCTCGCCCTCCTCATCGCCGCAGGGTGCGCGGCGCCCGACGCGCCTTCCATGACCCAGCCGGACATGAAGAAGGTGGTCATCGACGACTCGACGCACGCCGACGACATGGCCACGACCTCGTCGCCCGATCTCGCGTCGGTGCAGTTGCCGCCATCGAAGTGGGTGATGGGCTACTACGCGGGCTACTCGTCGACCTCGTACCCCGTGAGCTCGATCTACTGGGATGGCCTCACGCACATCGCGGTCGCGTTCTTCACGCCGAAGGCCGACGGCACGCTGGACACCACGCTCTACCAGGGCAGCGCCGCCACCGGCCTCGCCCTCGCGAAGCAGCTCGTCGATGCCGCGCACGCGAACGGCAAGAAGGCGCTGATCTCCATCGGCGGCGCGAGCTCGCGCAGCACCTGGGTCGCAGCCACCTCGTCGGCACACCTGGCGGCGTTCACCGCATCGCTGGTCGCGTTGCTGAAGGATCCGGGCTTCGACGGCATCGACCTCGACTGGGAGCCGGTGGAGGCGACCGATGGTCCGTTGCTCAAGGCGCTGCTCGACGGCCTGCGTGCCGCGGCACCGAGCGCCATCCTCACGATGCCCGTCTATCCGCTCAACACGAACGCGGCGCCGGACCTCTCCTTGTACGTGCCGCTGGCGGCCGACCTCGATCAGATGAACGTGATGACCTACGGCATGGCCGGCGCGTACACCGGCTGGAAGAGCTGGCACTCGTCGGCGCTGCACCAGTCGAGCACCTCGGCGCCGATGTCGGTCGAGGGCTCCGTCACCGGCTACGTATCGGCGGGCATCGATCGGAGCAAGCTCGGTGTCGGCGCCGGCGCGTATGGCCTGTGCTACACGAGCCCCGTCACAGGACCGCTGCAGGCGCTCGGCTCGGCGACGGTGAAGGCGAGCGTCACGTACGAGAACATCGTCGATGGCTACGCCGCACTGAGCGGCGCGGTCAAGGCGTACGACACCGTCGCGCGCGCGCCGTACCTGTCGTTCGCGACCGACTCCGCGCCCACCTCGACGGCGAGCAAGTGCCGCTACATCACCTACGAGGATCCGCAGTCGCTCGCCGACAAGTCCGCGTTCGTCAAGAGCGAGGGCTACGGCGGCGTCATCGTGTGGACCATCAACAACGGCTACCTCCCGTCGGCGCCGGCCGGTCAGCGCGATCCGCTGCTCACCGCGCTCAAGACGGGGCTCCTCGACTAGACGGCGGAGTACGCTCGGGCAGGTCCACGCGGATCACCTCCTCACCGTCGCCGGCGGGGTTGGGGACGCGCTGCACGACGAGCCGCTCGTCGCTCGTGCGACCGATGGTATCGCCCGTCGGTAGCGCTGGATTCTCGGCGAGCATCCAGCGCGCGATGTCGAACACGAAGCCGACCGCGCCGGTCCCGTGGCGCGAGCAGGTGACGTAGAGCTCCTGGCGATCGTAGCGCGCGAGGTTGTGCGTGAGGAACGAGCAGCGGTCGTCGTCCTCGGAGGCGCCCGTGACGTCGATCGCGATCTCGACGGGGAGCTCGCCCTCGGTGGCGCCGACGCCGACGAGCTCGTGATAGAGCTCTCCGCGATGCCACACGACGCCATGCGCGAGCATCGCGGCGACGCCGGACGTGGCCTTCACGATGGCTGCCGTGAACTGCGCCATCACGAGATCGCGCGCGGCGTTGTCCCCTTCGACACCGACCGCGGTGAGGATGAAGTGGGCCTTCGTGCCGGCGATGTCGTCCCTCGACGGGGACATCGGACCCACGGGCATGTCGAGCGCGTCCGGGTGCTGCGACGCCATGAGCATCGCGACGAAGAAGGGCTCGCCCTCGCCGTCGAAGGTGAGCATCCCGGGCTCGGCGTCCTCGATGGAGAGCTTGAGGACGAGCCCCAGCTCATCGGCGGCGGCGATGACGGCGGTGGGCTCGGGGTAGCGCGCGTCGTTGACGAGCACGAAGGAGAGATCGCTCATCCCGCGACTGTACTCAGTCGTCCTTTAGCCTGTCAGCCTCGATGATGGAGTGGGGAGCACGTCAGGTGCATCGCGGCTCCGGGATCGGGGCGCTATGCTTTGCTCGTGCGACGCAAGCTCGGCTGGGTCCTCGCGGTGACGCTGCTGCTCCTCGGCGGTGTCGCGATCGCCGAGCGCGCGTGGCTGCGGCTCGGCGGCGCGCACGTCGTCGGGAGGCCGCACGCCGTCGCATCGCAGGCGATCGAGGCGTCGCTCTCGCGTCGCCTCGGCGCGATGCGCGACCTCGATTCCCTGCAGCGTGCGACGCTCGCCGAGACGGGGGCGCGGCTCCACTTCGGGCTCGGCCACACGACGTCGCTGCAGTTCGACGCCGAGCGCGAAGGCAACTGCATCGAGTACGCGCAGCTCTTCTCGACGCTGTTCGACGCCGCCGCAGTGAAGCGCGGCATGCCGGCCCGCGCATACCCCATCCACAGCCCGCGCGTGACCGTGTCGGGGCTCGTCGTGCCCCTGCGCGGCTGGCACGATCACGACTGGGTGCTCATCGTCGACGGTGCGGCGCGTCGCTACGTGGACCCGACCCTCGCCGACTTCGGGCTCGGCTGGGACGTGGAGCAGCAGGTGGTCGCGCCGGGATCGATCCGGCCGTAGCACACGCCCCGACTCCGAGCGTCACGGTACGAGCGCGTGCAGCACGGCGAGCACGGTGCCGGCCATCGCGCTGGCGAGCAGGATCTTCGACAGGCGCCGCTGCGTCGGTGACGGATCCCCGGTCAGCCGGTAGTTTCCGGTCGTGCGCCAGTCGTCGCCGTAGAACGCGCGCAGGCGCTGATCGACGACGGGCGCGACGTGCAGGCTCGCGAGCGCTCTCGCCACGTACGGCCCCCGCGCGCGATACGTCATGCGCGGGCCGCGCACGAACCCGTGACACAGCTGGGTGGCGACGTCGTCCTCGCGCGAGCCGAGCAGCAGCGCACGACCGGCGCGCACGGGGTCACCGATCGCGAGGTAGACGCGCGCCATCTCGTCCCACACCGCGACCTCGGCCGGATCGGTGTTGCCGAGGCTGTGCAGCCGCGAGAGGGCCTGCTCGTTGCGCCCTTCGGCGAGGTCGCGGCGCGCCTGCGCCCACACGCGCGCGCGACGGTTCGGCGGTGCAGCCTCGCGGTACGGCATCGCTAGAATGTGCGCCGCTGTCGAGCGGACGGCAACGCATCAGAGCAGGCCGCGTCGGTAGAGGTTCTCCACCCTCGTGCGCGCCCAGGGCGTACGCCGCAGGAACGTGAGGCTCGACTTCACGCTCGGGGCGAGCTCGAAGCAGCGTACGGGGATCTCACGAGCGAGGCCGTCCCACCCGTGCTGGGTGACGAGCGCCTCGAGGATGGTGGCGAGCGTGACTCCGTCAGGGATGGGGGGCAGCTCAGGCATGGCGCGTCAGCGTAGCGCGACCCTCCGTCGTCCGATCGGTCGCTCCGTCGAAAATCTGTGACGCTTGACCGCTCGCATGCGCGTATCGGTACGAAACCACATGTGGCAGCGCGCGGCGCGACTCTTGCGTGGAGCCCCCGCATGACTCTCTTGCGATACCTCGCGCCCCTGCTGCTCGCGGGCTGCGGCGGCAGCACGCCCTCCGCTCCAGACGGCGGCGCTCTCGATGGCAGCGTGCCTGGCGCCGACGGTGGCGCCGTGGCCGAGGTGGTGCTCGGCGGCTGCTACTCGGCCCACACGATGCCGGTCACGTTTGGCGCGAGCCAGACGTTCCAGCTCAACGTCGATACCGGCTCGGCATCACTCGGTGTGGCAGAGACCGCGTGCGCGAGCTGCACGACCGCCGGCGTCACGCCCTTGTACGCACCCGGCGCGGGCGCGACGGACCTGATGAAGCCGGTGAGCTCGAAGTTCGACACCGGCGAGCTCGGCTGGAGCGGCGAGGCGTATCGAGACGTGGCCACCATCGGTGGGCTCGCCGCATCGGTGGACCTCGCAGCCATCACGGATCAGACGCAGTACTTCTTCGACGCGTTCTGCGACGCGAAGGCCGGCAGCGTTCACTCCCCGTACCAGGGCATCATCGGCTTCGCGCCCGACACGTACCTGGTCCCGGGCACGACGAGCTGGATGACCGCGCTCGCCGCGACGAAGACGGTGCCCGACGTGTTCGCGCTCTCGCTGTGCCACGTCGGTGGTCGGATGTGGCTCGGTGGCTACGACGAGGGCGCGCTCGCGGCGCCCGTCGCGTGGGTCCCGATGAACCAGCAGTCGGGCTATCGGGTCGCGTGGCGTGGCGTCGGCATCGGCGCAAAGACCGTCGCGTTCCCGGTGGGCACGCTCGGCTTCACCGACAGCGGTGGTCCGGGAATGATCGTGCCGGACGCGTCGTTCGCGCAGGTGGCGAGCGCGCTTGCAGCCGACGCGAGCATCCAGTCCGTCTTCGGTGCAACGTTCTTCTCGTCGACGGCCACAGGCTTCGAGAACTGCGTGACGCTCGCAGACTCACCTGCTTCTCTCGACGCAAAGCTACCGACGCTCGACCTACAGCTCGGCCCCGCGGACGCGCCCGTCGAGGTGAAGCTCGGGGCGACACACTCGTACCTCACGTACACGTACCTCGGCGGAGACCAGGTCACGTACTGCCAGGGCCTCATCGCCGGCGGCACCTCGTACGGCAACCTCTTCTACATCGGACAGAGCGTGATGCTCGATCGCGTCGTCGTGCACGATCGCGCCAACGCACGCATGGGTTTCGCACCGGTGAAGGTGTCC
>JBDTCO010000230.1:0-10182 GCA_039923495.1 Polyangia bacterium | reverse complement strand
GAGAACTGCTGACCGCCGCAGCTCGTGTCGTCGCTCGACATGTCGCTCGCCGGCGCGGGTGGCTCCGACCCGCCGAGGTCGTTGCCCGTGGCGCCGTGGGACGCCGTCGTGGTCGGGGCGCAGGCGGTGAGCAGGCCCGCGAGCGGGAGGGACGCGACCATAAATTTCCACATACACCCACCGGTAGCGAGCCGGGTGCCAGCGCCATGTGCCCGCGATCTGGCGATTCGGGGCGATCCGCGGGGCTCCGTGGCCCCAGCGGCGCTCGGGCCTTTACACCCCAGCCAGGTGGCTTGCCGAGTGGGGGCTCGTGGTCCACCTTCTTCCCATGGGCGAACGACGTCGACAGGTGGCCGTCACGGGCCTCGGGATCGTGAGCGCCCTCGGCGTGGGCCTCGCCGCGTTTCGCGACGGGCTCCGCAGCGGTCGCTCGGGCGTCCGAGAGCTCACCCTGTTCCCCACCGATGGCGTACGCACGCACCTTGCCGCGCAGTGCGAGCTGCCCGTCGTCGATCTCGATCCGGCGCTCGTTTCCAACCTGTCGCGTCCCGATGCGTTCGGCCTCGCGTCCGCGCTCGAGGCGATCCGCGACGCGGGCCTCGATGCGAACGCGCTGTATCGCGCTGCGCTGGTGATGGGCACCGGCGCGGGAGGCGCGCAGAACACCGAGGATTTCGTCGTCGAGACGCGTGCCGGTGGCCGTCCCGCCGCATCGCGCCTCGTGCCGCACCAGTCGTCATCCGTGACCGATCTCGTGGGTCGCGCGTTCGGCGTCCACGGCCCGCGCTCGACCATCATGACGGCGTGCTCCTCGTCGGCCACCGCCATCGGCTACGCCGGCGATCGCATCCGCCTCGGTCACGCGGACATCGCGCTGGCCGGGGGCGCCGAGCCGCTGTGCCGCCTCACATACCTCGGGTTCAACGCGCTGCGCGCCACGTCTCCCGAGCCCTGCCGTCCATTCGATCGTGATCGCAAGGGTCTCAACCTCGGCGAGGGTGGTGCGATGCTCGTCCTCGAGGAGCTCGAGCACGCGAAGGCGCGGGGCGCGAAGATCTACGCGCTCCTCGGCGGCTACGGCATCACGGCCGACGCGCACCACATGACGGCACCGCACCCCGAAGGCGATGGCGCCGCGCGCGCGATGATCGAAGCGCTGCGCGACGCGGGCATCGACGCGAGCCGCGTCTCCTACGTGAACGCGCACGGCACCGCGACGCCGCACAACGACGCCGCCGAGACCCATGCTCTTCGTCGCGTCTTCGGCGCGCACGCGGACAAGCTCATGGTCTCGAGCATCAAGTCGATGGTCGGCCACACCCTCGGTGCAGCGGGCGCCGTGGAGGCGGTCGCCTCGTGCCTCACCATCTCGGAGGGGTTCATCCCTCCGACGGTGAACCTCGAGAACGTCGACCCCGCGTTCGGCGCGCTCGACTACTGCCGCGGCGACGCCAGAGAGGTCCGCGTCGACGCGCTCCTCTCCAACTCGTTCGCCTTCGGGGGCAACAACACCTCGCTCGCCTTCTTGCGCGCCTAGCTAGAACGTCGCCGAGAGGTCGAGGCCGACGCGCTGGCCGGAGCCGGTGTAGCGTCCGCTCGGGTCGGGGAGGTTGTAAGGGACGGGCGCCGAGTTTCCGTACGCGGAGGCGGTGACGGTGCGACCGATGGCGATCGTCTCCGCGTAGGTCGCGCCCAGCCACATCTTGTCGGAGAGGCGCAGCCGACCACCGAGGTTGACGACGACGTTGTCGAAGTCGAGGTTCGCCGGCGTCATGTACGCGCTGGGCACGCCCTTGTTCGAGTACTCGATGGACAGACCGACGCGCCCACGATCGCGGATGCGCCCGACGACGCGTGCGATGAACATGAACGTGTCGTTGCGCACGCTCGGGATCGATAACGCGGCGGGCAGCAAGGTCGCGCTGCGTGTCGTCACGACGCCGCTCACGACCTCCGTCGCGGAGTTGTTCACCCACTGCAGCATGGCCATGAGCTCGATGCTCGGGTGCACGTCCCCCGCGATCGCGAGCTGCGCGCGCTGCGGCACCGTGACGCTGGTGTGGCCCCTGCCGTTGAGCGCGACCGGCGTATAGCCGGGCAGGAACTGCTGCGCGAACGCGGCGAGCGCTGCGGGATCGATGCTGAGCCTGAGCGGCATCTGCACCTTGGCGGGGGTGCTGTACGCCGCGCCGATGCGCACCCGCGGGGTAGGCATCCACAGGACGCCCATGGACGCGCCCGCGGACACGCCGGTGCCCGAGAGGTGGATCGGTGCCGAGAGCGCGGGGTTCTCGCAGCCCGTCAGGTTCTCCGTGCACGCAACGATGTCGCGTAGCGCGGGCTGGTTCGCGAAGTCCACGTCCTTGTGAACGTCGACCCGTTCGACCGCGACGTTGAGCGCGAGCCCGAGCGAGAGCGTGCGATGCACGACGAGCGATGCGCCGACGGTCGCGTACACCGTGAAGACGAGCGCGTCGGTGACGTGGTAGCGCGTCGGCCCGAGGATCTTCTCGCCGTCCTGGGTGACGGTGCGTGGCCACATCGCACCAGCGGCAGACGGCACGGTGATGTTGAGACCGATGCGCAGGCGCTCGTGCCAGAGCCTGTCGATGATGAAGCCGACGTTGGGCTCGGGTCGCGAGGTGATGAGCGAGACCTTCGGGAACGGCCTGTTCGTCTGCGCGGTGTCGGTGCCGAAGCGCTGGTAGCTCGCCTCGAGGATGTTGAAGTTGGCGACGATGTCGACGCGACTCGTCGTGGACAGCGCCATCGCCGCGGGGTTCCAGTACAAGGCAGCGCTGTCGCCATCGACGGGACTCGAGAAGACGGTGCCGTTCGAGTGCGCGTGGGCGAGCGCGGAGGAGAGCAGCAGCACGCTGGCGAGCGCCGCGCGATGGGAACGCCGCATCAAGAGCTAGGCGAGGCGCTTGCGCATGGCGATGATCACGAGCGCGCCGAGCACGAGGAGTACCGAGTCGAGCGGCACGGTGCCGTCACCGACCGAGCAACCACCGATGTCGGCAACGCCGAAGCCGACCTTCTGCGACGTGACGTTGCCGGCCTCGTCGTAGAGCATCAGCGTGACCTCGTACGTGTTGCCATCCTTCAGGTTGTCGACCTTGACGTGTGCGATGCCGTGGTCGAGCGCTTTCGGCTGCGACGTCGACACGAAGACGGGCTCACCGCCCGGCGCGCGTGTCGAGACGCGGTACGCGTAGGTGAGGCCGTCGGTGCCCGTGCGATCGTCCGTGCCACTGATGTCGATGGTGGTGGAGTGCGAGCGCACCGAGGTCGACGGCTGTGCGTCGATGGAAAGCGTCGGCGGCGTGGGGTCGAGCTCGAAGAACGTCTGCTGCCACTCGGGATCGAAGTTGCCGGCGAGGTCGACCGCTCGAACGCGGAAGACGTGCTTGCCGGCAGCGGTGACCGGCGCGTTGATGACGCGGCCGAAGCTGGGTTGACCGATGGGGCCGTCGTCGACCTGCCACTCGTACCGGAGGAGCTCCGGCGGTGTGACGTCGTCACCGCCCCCGACCTTGACCTGCACGAGCCCGGCGCGCACGAGCGCGGGCGGCGCGGTCGTGAGGAGCGTGAGCGGTGCACCGTGGTCTGGCGTCGACGGCGGGGTGAAGCCATTCATGCTGACATAGAGGCCGCCGTCGTGTGCGTCGATGCCGGTGAGCCACGTGTACACCCCGGCCGCGCCGAAGGCGGTGGGCGACAGCGGCATGCCCTTCAGCTTCTGCACGGCGAGCGGCGCGACGACGTCGCGCATGAGCACCGTGAGGCGCTCGGGATCGAGGTCGTATGCGGTCGCGGACGAGCCGGCGTGCACGTCGAGGCGCTCCATCGTCATCGCGCCGAGGTCGGCGTAGATGGCGCCGGACTTCGTGTCGACCGAGGGCGTGACCGTGACGGAGAAGTCGGTTGCGATCGCGATGCCAGACGGCGCGGCGTTCGGCGTCGTGAGCGCGACGAGCAGCTCCGCGCCCTTGACGTGCATGATGATCGCGCCGTCGTCCGTGATGCCGAAGGTGGGCGGCGTGTCGATGCCCATCGAAAGGCTCATCCTGAGCCCGTCGGGCAGGCCGGGCACGAGCTTGACCATCGAGGCGGAGTCGAAGCCGAGCGCTGCGATCTGTGCGTCGTCGATGCACATCAGGCCCGACTGCCAGGCGGCACCGACTGCGCTGGTGACGAGGTCGGTGGTGATGCCGACGACGATCGCGTCGTCGCCGTTCTGCGGCAGCGTGAGCGTGCCCTTGCTCGTCGAGGGGACGCTCACCATCGTCGCCGCGTCGGGCGGCAGGCAGGATGCCGCGGGGCCCTCGTAGTCGACGCCGACATTCGCGTACGCGTCGATGCCGTTGTCGTTCATCGTGAGCGTGGTGAGCTGTCCCGCGAAGCCATAGCCCGAGAACGAGCCGCTCTTCGTGAGCATCGCGGCGAGCTGCTGATCGATCGTCGGCGGCACGGCCTTGCGGAGCTGATCACCGAGCACGCCCTGCGAGAGCTCGAGGAGCTTCTGGGCGACGTCGTCGACGAGCCCGCTCGAGAAGCCGGAGAGTGCGCAGTTGGTGAAGACGACGTGGAGCTGACCATCTGGAACGGTGACGCCGACGGCGCCGAGTGACGTGGTGGGCTGCCCACCCGTGACCTGCAGCGAGACGTCGGCGGATGCGGCGAGGTCCGTGGCAGAGAACGCGACGTCGCACGCGGCGGTCGAGATGCAGCCGTAGCCGTTCGTCACGACGACGTGAGCGGAACCAGACAGGTCGAGCGAAGCGTCGATGGCGAGCGCGCCGTCCTGCGGCTGGAAGGTGAGCGAATGCGGGACGACATCGACGTAGGCGCTCGTGACGGTCGCGACCATGCCGCAGGCACCGAGGTCCTTCTGGACGTCGGGAATGTCGAGGTGCGGAGGGACCTTCGAGATGGCGATCTGCCCGATGAGGTCGAGCCCGCTCTTGCCAAGGTGCACGGCTGCGGTCGCGTGATCGGGCACGTGCGGCGCCGCGCTCACGAACGTCGAGAAGCCGAGCAGCGTGCCGACCACCATCGCCGACGCAGTGCGTAAAGTGTGCTGACGTGGGCTCCCGGGTTTCATCGGTACGTGATCATCGCAAACGATGTGCCGTCTGAAACCCGCGGAAGCTGCGGGAATCAGGTCGCGGGCCTTGCACCGCGCCATGGACTGTTGACCCCACCACGGTCGGTGCTGCCCGGCTGGGCGATCTGTATGCTGCCAGGGTGCACCGACACCTGTACTTCCAGAGCCCGCCCATCTGGCACATCGATCTCGACGAGGCGCTCGCCACCGCGAAGGCGAGCGGCAAGCGCGTGCTCATGCAGGTCGGGCGCATCGACTGCGGCGGTTCGCGCGCGCTCATCGAGAAGGTGATGGCGAAGGAGGAGATCTTCGACTACGTGGTCGAGAAGTTCGTGTGCATCGCGCGTGACGCCGACTCGCTCGACGATCGCGAAAAAGCGCTCGTCGCGAGGATGCGCAACACGGCACGCACGCCGTACTGCCTGTTCCTCACCGAGGACGGCGCGCTCGTGCTCGAGACGGCCGGCGGGAGACCCGCCGCGGTGTTCCTCAACGACCTCGTCGAGGCGGCCACCAAGAAAGTTCCGGTGTAAGCTGCGCCGCATGTCCTCTCCGACCGCTGCGCTGCTCGCTGGCTTCGACTACGTCCGTCGCAATCCCTTCGCGCTCGTCGCTGCCGCGAAGAACGCGGCGCAGCTGCGGCTCACCGTGCCGCTCGACGTCGTGCGCTGGGGCCTCGGCAAGATCCGCTCGAAGGCCGTCGGTGACTTCGCCGTCTCCAGCTCGCCGCCGGGCCTCCTGCTCGAGCTGACGGCCTCTGCGATGGGCGCGAAGGTGGGCATCAAGGCCGTCATCACCATCGAGGAGCTGACCCTCGGGCCCGGCCTCTTCCGCGTCAGCCTGCGCGTCACGAACCTCGCGATCGAGCCCCAGGGCGCGGCGGGCGGGCCGATCCAGGCGCTGCTCGCGTCGGGGGCCATCGACCTGTCGAAGCCGGGTAACCTGCTCGGGTTCCTGCCGACGAAGCCGGCCATCGTCGTGGAGGCGGACGGCGATCGCTTCGTGCTCGATCTGCTGCAGGTGAAGAGTCTGCGTGAGAACGCCATGCTGCTGCGCGCGCTCACGCTCGTGACGCCCGTGCTCACGATCCGCGATGTGCTCACCGAGCACGACGCGCTGCTCATCGGGCTGCGCGTGCGTCCGTCGGGCCTTCCGCTCGTGCTGGCGAGCCTCCGCAGCTAGCTCGTGCCGCCGTCGCTGAGAGCGGTGCTCCGTCGAACGGTCGGCCCCGTGATCGCGCTGGCGGCGGGCTGCGCCGTCGGGCATCTCGAGCAGCATGGTGCGCCGACGCAGCCGTTCGATATGGTCATCGTGCCCGGCTGTCCGAGCCAGGACGATGGGCGTCTGTCGCGCTGTCAGGTCGCGCGTGCCCTGTGGGCCGCGGTGCTGTGGGAGCGCGGGTGGGCGAAGGGCTTCATCACGTCGGGCTCGGACGTGCACACGCCGTACGTCGAGGCCGAGGCCATCGCGCAGGTGATGACCGCGCTCGGCGTACCAGCCGATCGCATCTGGCTCGAAGGCGACGCGCTGCACACCGACGAGAACATGTTCTATTCGCTGCGCATCGCGCGCAGCCTCGGCGCGCGCACCATCGGCGTGGCCTCGACGCGCGGCCACTCGCTGTGGGCGTGTCGCATGATGATCGACTGGGGCCAGGACTGCCGCTCCATCTCGCTCGATCTCGACGCGGTCAAGAAGCGCCGCGTGCTCGCGTCCGACCTCGGCCTCGAGTCGTTGCGCGCGCACGCGACGCCGGCCGGGACGTGGATGGAGCTCCGCGAGCGCGAGCGCGCGGTGGCCAAGCGGGTCGGACGCACGCGGCCGCCATCGTGGATGCTGTACCCGATGATCGCAGTGATGCGCGCCACAGGCACTCCGTGGGTGCCGATCCCGCCACCGGGTGATCCGAAGCTCGAGACATGGGCGAAGCGCAGCGCGGAGCTTGCCGAATTGGCAGCGTCGGCTCGTCCCGCCGCGTCACCTTGAGCGATCACGACGACGGCGCGCGCGTCCTCTCGCACCTTTGAAACGCAGGCACGACGCTTGCTGAAGTCGGGTCGGCATGAAGCGCTGGCTCGCCTGTGTTCTCCTGCTTTGCGCTCCGGCTCATGCCGCCGAAGAGGGGAGCGATGCACCGCCACCGCCGGTTGTCGTCGCGGTCGCGGAGTCGCTCCTCGCGTGCAAGAAGCTCGATCCGGGCAAGCGCCTGCGCATCACGCTCCATGGCGAGGTCGGAGTCGGCGAGCTCGTCGCAGCGCTCGCGCCGCTGTCGTGTAGACCGATCGTCGTCGGCGGGAGCGTGTCGCGTGCGGGCAAGGTCTCCATCGATGCGCCCGATCTGCTGGCACCGCGCGAGGCCATCGATCTGCTCGTCACCGCGATCGACAGCCTCGGCCTGTCGCTCGAGGAGTCGGGTCCCGTGCTGCGTGTCGTCGATAGCGCGCGCGGCAAGGAGATCGCGACGATGACCGGCGGGGGCGGCAAGGAGACCTTCGTGCTGCGCCTCGTGCGCCTCGAGGAGGTGGGCGCGGACGAGGTGGCCGCCACCGTGGGCAAGCTGCGCTCGAAGGACGGCGAGGTCATCGCGGTGGCGTCGAGTCGCACGCTGCTGCTCGTCGATCGCCTCGCGCAGGTCGAGCGCATGGAGGCGCTCGCGCGGGCGCTCGATCGTCCCGCGCTCCCCGCGCACATGTTCGTGCTGCCGACGCATCGGCAGAGGCCGAGCGACCTCATCGATGCCGTCGAGAAGATCGCGCTCGGCACCTTGCCCAAGTCCGACAAGCCCGATCCCAACCGGCCGATGCTCATCGCCGTCGACGGAGCGCGCGTGATCCTGCTGTCCGGTGGCGAGCTCGCGTACCAGCGCGTCGAGGCGCTGCTCGAGCGCATCGATCCACCGCTACGCCCCGGAGAGGAGCGCGGTGGCCGCATCGCGGTCTTCTACCTCAAGCACGTGAGCGCCGAGGATCTGGCCGCGACGCTGAAGGAGGTGCTCACGCAGGCGCGTCGCAGCACGAGCAGCGCAGCGACAGTGGTGGGCGGCATCACGCCGGGTGCGATCGAGGGCGAGGTGAAGCTCGTCGCCGACAAGGAGAGTAACTCGCTCGTCGCGACCGGCAGCGTGAGCGACCTCGACTCGGTGCGCGAGCTCGTGGGGCGCCTCGATCTGCCGCGGCGTCAGGTCTACGTGGAGATCGCCGTGCTCGACCTCTCGGCCGATCTGTCGCGCGCCGTCGGCATCGCGCTGAGCCAGGCAGGTTCGCCGACGCGCGGCAGCGGCGCGCTCGTCTCGTCGTCGAGCTCGACGGTCAGCACCATCAACACGGCGACGCTGGCGAGCGCGCTCGGCTCGGGCGGCCTGCTCGCGGGTCTGCTCGGGAGCAACGTCGACATCGCGGGCCAGACCATCCCGAGCTTCGGCGTGGTGATCCAGGCGCTCGAGACCTCGAAGAACGCGAGCGTCATCTCGCGCCCACACCTTCTCACGCTCGATCACCAGAAGGCGAGCATCCTCGTCGGTCAGAAGATCCCGTTCCCGGTCGGAAACATCGCGGCGGCCTCCGGTGGACCGACCGGCGTCGCGCTGTCCACGACCTACAGCCGCGAAGACGTCGCGCTCAAGTTCGATCTCACGCCGCACCTGTCCGACGACGAGGAGATCCGGCTCGAGCTGGAGGGCGAGATCTCCGACGTGGCCAGCACCGGCGGCCCGGGTGGACCCATCACGAACCAACGCAAGCTCAAGACGACGGTGGTGGTCCACGACGGCGAGACGGTCGTGCTCGGTGGCCTGCAGAAGGAGAGCGCGCTGGACAGCGTCGAGCGCGTGCCGTTCCTCGGCGAGATCCCCGTGCTCGGCAAGCTCTTCCAGACGAAGACGAAGTCGCGCACGAAGCAGGACCTGCTCATCGTGCTCACGCCGTACGTCGTGCGCGATCAATCGGACCTGCGGCGCATCTACGATCGCAAGGAGGCGGAGCGGCGCGAGCTCATCGAGCGCTCCACGATGTTCGGCGATCCGCACGCGTACGATCCGCACGTCGACTACGCTCGCAAGCGGGGCCTGCTGGAGGAGATCAACCGCGCCGCGCGTCTCGCGGAGGAGGAGGGCAACGCGCTCGACGAGGCGCGCGCGCAGCTCGGTCGTGGCCTGCGCATCGCGCCCGGCGAGGTGCGCGTGGCACCGTCGCACTGACGCGCGTCCGTCGGTGTTTCCGGGCGCCTGGTCCCTGTTCGTCTATCTACGGCGTGATGGTGAACGCCACCGAGACGGGGTAGCGGCTGCGTGCGTCCGTCACGTAGAGGCGCGTGCCCACGGCCGTCGCGCCCGGAGGGATCGTCGCGGTGGTGGCTGTCAGCACGCCCGCGCCGTCCGTCGTGCCCGTGCCGATCACGGGGCCGGTCGCGCTGCCGAGCGTCACCTTCACCGCAGCGCTGGTGGCGAAGTTGGAGCCGGTGATCGTGGTCGTGCCACCAGCCGGCTGGCTTGCCGACGAGAGCGTGACGATGGGCCCGTACGCCTCGACGGTGCGCAGCGCCGCGGCCGCCGCGCTGCCGGCGACGACGTAGATGCGTCCGTCGCTCCCGAGCGCCGCGCCGTGACGCCACCGAGGGGAGGCGAGGCTCGCGGTGGTGACCCATGCATCCGGCTGGGTGGCGGTCTTCGCACGGTACGCGACGGTGCTCGCGTAGACCTCGCTGGATGCGAGGTTGGCGCCGCCGGGCACGTAGATACGTCCGTCGGGCGCGAGGACACCAGGGGCATCGCCGCGTGGCGCAGGCAGGCTCGCCGCGGCGACCCACGCGGGTGCGGTCGGCGTGTAGGCCTCGACGCTGACCAGGCTCGTCGCGCCCGTGGTCCCGCCGATCGCGTAGATACGACCGTCGCTGCCCGTCGCAGCCGCGAGGTGCGCGCGCGCGGTGCCGAGAGAGGCGACCGTGACGAGGTTGTTGTCACCCAGCAGGAACGACTGCGCGGTGGTGATCGCGTTGCCCGGCACGTCGGTCCCGCCGAAGACGTAGATGCGACCATCGCTGCCGATGGCGGCACCGGGCGCGAGGAACACGGCCGC
>JBDTCO010000229.1:0-4307 GCA_039923495.1 Polyangia bacterium | reverse complement strand
ACGATCTACGAGCTGCCCTTGCACCTCAATGGGCAGGGTCTCG
The DNA here is from genome assembly GCA_039923495.1 of Polyangia bacterium. Classification (GTDB taxonomy): domain Bacteria; phylum Myxococcota_A; class Polyangia; order Palsa-1104; family Palsa-1104; genus JBDTCO01. The sequence goes on along the minus strand of JBDTCO010000229.1, from coordinate 4,264 downwards.
ACGACAAGCTGTGCGAGCTGCTCAACATCTGGTCGCGCGCGCCGAAGCTCGAGGGCTGGCAGAAGCTGGTCGACAAGATCAAGTCGCCCGCGAACCAGGTCGTCATCGGGTTCGTCGGGAAGTACGTCGAGCTGACCGAGAGCTACAAGTCGCTGAACGAGGCGCTCGTGCACGGCGGCATCGCGTGTGACACGCGCGTCACCATCCGCTACATCGACGCAGAAGAGGTCGAGCGGGTCGGCGCGGAAGCGCTGTGCGCGGACGTCGATGGCATCCTCGCGGCGCCGGGCTTCGGTGCGCGCGGCACCGAGGGCAAGGTCGCGGCGATTCGCTATGCGCGAGAGCGGCGCGTGCCCTTCTTCGGCATCTGCTTCGGCATGCAGCTCGCGGTCGTCGAGTTCGCGCGTCACGTCGCCGGCATGCCGGGCGCCAACTCCACCGAGATCGATCCGGAGACGAAGTACCCGGTCATCGCGCTCATGGACGGCCAGCGCACCGTGCAGGGCAAGGGCGGCTCGATGCGCCTCGGCTCGTACGCGTGCACGCTCGGTGGGGGCACGCGCGCGCTCGAGGCCTACGGCCAGGCCGAGGTGCAGGAGCGTCACCGTCATCGCTACGAGGTGAACAACGAGTTTCGTCCAGCCCTCGAGTCGCACGGCCTCGTGTTCTCCGGGCTCTCGCCAGACAAGAAGCTCGTGGAGATGATCGAGCTCCGCGAGCATCCATACTTCGTCGCGTGCCAGTTCCATCCCGAGTTCAAGAGCCGTCCGATGCTCGCGCACCCGCTGTTCAAGCGGTTCGTGCGCGCCGCGCTCGAGCACCGCGAGCGTGCAGTGCCGCGCGCGGCGCCGGCCGACCCGTCGCGCCCCATCGCCCCGGCCAACTGATCCAGCGGCGCTCGAGCCCGCATCACGAACGATGAACGCCGACCTCTTCCAGCAGCTCTTCGACGCCTCGCCGAACGCGTACATGGTGCTCGATCGCGAGCTCCGCTACGTCACCGCGAACCGGACGTACCTGCGTCTCACGGCGAGCACGCTGGAGTCGCTGGTCGGGCGGCGCATCACCGACGCCTTCCCGCACGATCCGGACGACCCGAACAACGAGCCGGCGCGCCTCCTCCGCCAGTCGTTCCAGCGGGTGCTGTCCACGGGGAAGGTCGACCAGCTGGCGATGATCGTCTATCGCGTCCCCGAGCACACGGCCGAGGGCATCTCGACGACCGAGCGCGCGTGGAGCGCGACCCATACGCCGATCTTCTCTGACGATGGCACGGTCACCCACATTCTCCAGCACGCCGTCGACGTCACTCCGCTGTGGCAGGCGCGCGACCGCTCCGAGGATCGCTCGCAGGCCGCTGGCATCATGCGCCGCGCCGAGGGCGTGCAGGCGCAGTACCACGCGCTCGAGGCGCAGCACACGATGCTGCGGCAGCTCTTCGAGCAGGCGCCCGTGTTCACGGCGTTCCTGCGAGGACCCGACCACGTCGTCGTGCTGGCGAACGAGGCCTACATGAAGCTCGTCGGGCACCGGTCCGTCCTCGGGCTCGCCGTCGCGACTGCGCTGCCGGAGGTGGTGGACCAGGGCTTCATCACGCTGCTCGACGGCGTGCGCTCGAGCGCCAAGCCGTTCGTCGGCCGCGAAGTCCGCATCATGTTCCAGCACACGCCCGGAGCGGCTTCCGTCGAGCGCTATGTCGACTTCGTGTACCAGCCCATCGTCGACGACAACGGCGAGGTCGATGGCGTGTTCGTCGTTGGTACCGACGTCACGGATCGCAAGCTTGCCAACGCCGAGCGCGAGCGGCTCGCCGCCATCGTCGAGCAGTGCGAGGACTTCATCGGCGCCGCGGACCTCGAGGGCAACCTGACGTTCATGAACGAGGCGGGTCTCGCGCTGCTCGGCCTGTCACCCGAGCAGATGGCAACGGCGCCGGCGACCGAGGTGTTCTTGCCGTCCGAGTTGCCTCGCGTCATGACCACGATCACCGAGGCGCTCGCGACCACCGGCCGCTGGCGCGGCGAGCTGCACATGCGCAACTTTGCGACGGGTGAGGCGATCCCGGTCGACTACAACGTGTTCACGCTGCGCACCGCGGGCTCCGATGCCGTGTCCGGGTACGCGAGCGTGACCCGCGATCTTCGTGCGCGCCGCGCGCTCGAGCAGGAGCGACTCTTCCTCGCCGACGCGATCCCGAGCCAGGTCTGGACCGCCGACACCAGCGGTGGCCTCACCTACGTCAACCGTCAGGTGGTCGAGTACTTCGGTCGCAACGAGCAGCAGATGCTCCGCGACGGCTGGCAGGGCGTCGTGCACGAGGACGATCTGCCGAAGGTGATCGACCGCTGGACGCGCTGCCTCTCGAGCGGCGACGACTACGAGGTGGAGTTCCGGCTGCTGCGCGCCGTCGATGGCTCGTGGCGCTGGCACATGGGTCGCGCGCGCGCGATGAAGGACGGGAACGGTCGTCCCCTCAAGTGGTACGGCACCAACGTCGACATCGACGACAAGCGCCGTACCGATTCCGAGCGGGATGCGCTCATCGGCAAGCTCGAGCGCTCCAACAAGGAGCTCGACCGCTTCGCGTACGTCGCCTCGCACGACCTCAAGACGCCGCTGCGCGGCATCGGCAACCTCGCGCAGTGGATCGAGGACGACCTCGGCGACACGCTCACGGTAGACAGCAAGAAGCACCTCGAGCTGCTGCGCGATCGCGTCGGCCGCATGGACGCGCTCATCAACGGCGTGCTGCGCTACTCGCGCACGAGCAGCCCCGACGAGCACGTGCAGCAGGTCGACGTGCGCGATCTCATGGACGTCGTGGTCGATCTGCTGTCGCCGCCCTGCGAGGTGTCGATCACGCTCGGCGAGCAGCTGCCCGTGCTGCAGACGGCGTATGTGCCGCTGCAGCAGGTCCTGCTCAACCTCGTGAGCAACGCGATCAAGCACGCGGGTCGTCCCGACGTCCACGTGCATGTCTCGGTGAGCGCGGAGATCGACGCGTTCTATCGCTTCACGGTCGCAGACAACGGACGTGGCGTGCCAGTCGAGCACCGCGAGCGTGTGTGGTCGCTGTTCCAGACGCTCGGCGAGCCGGGCCACGGCGATGGCATCGGCCTGTCGGTCGTCAAGCGCGCGGTCGAGCTGCAGGGCGGGGTGGTGCGCCTGCGCGAAAGTGAGCTCGGTGGCGCCGCGTTCGAGTTCACGTGGCCGAAGAACACGGAGCGGCAGCGCTCGCCGTCCGGTCCCCAGTCCATGGTCAAGTAACCGTACATACACGTATATAGCAAGTCTCAAGCGCCCATTCGCAAGTTCCGTTCCACACGCCTTTACAAACATGTGACGGGCTTGGTACGGTGAAGCGGAGCTTCGGTCTGCACCAATCGATCGAAGTGGTTCCCGCATCTTAGATACAGAACAAGTCAGGCCGCGGACCGTTCGCCGCGGCTCTGTTTTCCGAAAGGAAGTCCGCATGGCGATGGAGATCAAGCAGGTCCACAAGCTGAGCCAGCAGCTGGTGATGACCCCGCAGCTGCAGCAGGCCATCAAGCTGCTCCAGCTCTCCCGCATGGAGCTCGTCGATCTCGTGCGCGACGAGATGATGGAGAACCCCGTCCTCGAGGACGACATCGACACGCAGTCGGAGATGTCGCGTGACGACGCGATCGCCAAGGAGGAGTCGCAGCTCCAGGGCGAGACCGAGCTCGGCACGCAGTCGGTCGAGGCACGTGATCAGGTGGCCGAGGTCACCGGCGATGCCGGCGGTGAGAGCCAGGCGGCCAACGAGATCGACTGGGACAACTACCTGCAGGACTACTCGCAGAACGGCCCGACCGCGCCCTCGTACAAGGCGTCGAACGACGAGCTGCCGACGCTCGAGTCGACGTTGACGAAGCGCACGTCGCTCGACGAGCACCTCGTGTGGCAGCTCAAGATGAACAAGATGCCGCCGCTCGAAGAGAACATCGGGATGCTCATCATCGGCAACCTCGATCAAGACGGCTTCCTGAAGGAGCCGCCGCTCGAGCACATCGCGGAGGAGGCGCAGGTCCCGCTCGCGCTCGCGGAGCAGGTGCTTCAGCGCATCCAGACGTTCGATCCCATCGGGATCTGCGCCAGGTCGCTGTCGGAGTCGCTGCTCATCCAGGCGCGGCACCTCGGCGCCGACGACGAGATCCTCGTCCGCATGATCACCCACCATCTCGGCAACCTCGAGAAGCGAAACTCTCAGGCCATCGCGAAGGACCTGAAGGTCGACCTCGAG
>JBDTCO010000228.1:0-72133 GCA_039923495.1 Polyangia bacterium | reverse complement strand
CGAAGACACGTCGCTCGCCGCTCGGCACGCTCGCCATCTCCGACTGGGACGCCGTGAGCGAGGTCCACATCGAGGAGCCGCTGACTTTTGGCAGCGATGCGCTCGTGCTCACCGAGGGCGAGTCGCCTGCCGCGTTCACATGGACGCTGCTCGTCGCGGGGCTCATGCTCGTCCTGGCAGGCTGGAACGTGTGGTACCTTTTTCGCCCGCGCCGTAGCTGAGCTTAGCTGACCGAGCCGGCCGGACGAGGCCGCTTCCCGAGGCATGGTCTCGCCCTCCGGGCGCAAGGAACAGCAGGCCCATGCTCCCCACGATCCGCGTCGCTGACACGCTCCTCCGCAAGAAGGTCGATCTCGTCCCCGTCGAGCCCGGTCACGTTGGCCTCTACGCCTGCGGTCCGACGGTGTACGGCCACCTGCACCTCGGTAATGCGCGCCCGCTCGTCACGTACGATCTGGTCGCGCGTCACCTGCGCGCGCGCGGCTACCGCGTCACGTACGTCCGCAACATCACCGACGTCGACGACAAGATCATCCGCCGCGCCGCCGAGCTCGGCGAGACGCCGACGGAGCTCGCCGCGCGCTTCACGACGATCTTCCAGGAGGACGCACGTCGCCTCGGGTGCCAGGAGCCGTCGCACCAGCCGAAGGTCACCGACTTCATCACCGACATCGTCGACTTCATCACGACACTCGTGCAGAAGGGCGCGGCGTACGCGAGCGAGGGCGACGTGTACTTCTCCGTCGACAAGTTCGCCGAGTACGGCCAGCTCTCGCACCAGCCGCTCGACGAGCTGCAGGCCGGCGCGCGCGTCGACGTGAGCGACAAGAAGCGCGGTCCGCTCGACTTCGCGCTGTGGAAGGCCGCCAAGCCGGGCGAGCCCTCGTGGGACTCGCCGTGGGGCCACGGTCGCCCAGGCTGGCACATCGAGTGCTCGGCGATGGCCGAGAAGCTGCTCGGCGAGACGTTCGATCTGCACGGTGGCGGCGTCGATCTGATCTTCCCGCACCACGAGAACGAGCTCGCGCAGTCGCAGGGCGCGCGCGGTCCGGGCACGTTCGCTAAGCGCTGGATCCACAACGGCTTCGTCAACTTCAACGGCGCGAAGATCTCCAAGTCCGACGAGGCTGCCAAGGTGCTCTTCGAGCGCGCGTTCCGGCTCTCGGTCCTCTTCGAGCGGCACGGCGGCGAGACGCTGCGCTGGTTCCTGCTCGCGTCGAGCTACGCGAGCCCGGTGAGCTTCGACGTCGTCCCCGACGGGGAAGGCGACGCGGCGCCCCTGCGCTTCCCTGGGCTCGAGGACGCCGAGCGGCGCTGCGCGTACGCGTACGAGACGCTCGCTCGCCTCGGCGAGCAACTCGCCGTCGGAAAGCCGGCAGGGGATGGCGTCACGCTCGAAGCAGGGGAGGCGCCGGGGTGGCTCGAGCGGCTGAAGCTCGCGCTCGACGATGACTTCAACTCCGCGCAGGCGTTCGCGTACCTCGGCGAGGCGCTGACGCTCACGAACCGGATCCTCGATGGCAAGGTGGACGCCGCGAAGGATGTACGTCGTCGCTCGCTCGAGCGGCTGCGTCGCGAGCTGTCGGAGGCCGCCGCGATCCTCGGCGTGCTGGAGACCGATCCGGCGCTGTGGCTCGCGGAGCACCGTGGGCGTCGCAGCGAGGCGCGCGGCATCGACAGCGCCGTCGTGGAGGCGCGCATCGAGGCGCGCAACGAGGCGCGCAAGCGCAAGGACTTTGCAGCCGCCGATCAGGTGCGCGAGGAGCTGCGCGCGCTCGGCGTCGAGATCATGGACACGCCGCGTGGCACGACCTGGAAGGTCGCGGACTCGTAGCCAGGCGCCGCGCCGCCGACGCTAGCTGGCGATCGACTGCGGCTTCTGCTCGCCGGCCGCGATCTTCGCGAGGTCGCCCTTGCGATCGAGCGCGTTGAGATCGTCGAAGCCACCGACCGGAACCCCGTCGAGGTAGATCTGCGGGACGGTGCGACGACCGGTCTCATTCACGAGGCGCTCGCGCGTCGCCGCGTCGTTCGAGCAGTCCACCTCGGTGAACGGCAGCTTGCGCTCCTGGAGAAGCTGCTTCGCGGCGCGACAGTAGCTGCAGTACGTGGTGGTGTAGATCTTGATGTCCATCGTCACTCCGCTGTTGCCTCTGATGCGAATCGCCCGGCGTCCAGTTGCAAAAGGCCTACTTCTTCGGCGCATCCTCGGAGAGGTACGCGAGGATGACCTCGTCGAGAGAGCGCTCGGAGATGAGGTTCTCGCCGAACGTCGCGGGGTCACGACGCTCGTTCGACTTCCAGAACTCGACCGACTCGCCCTTCTTCTTGCTGGGCTCCTTGTTGCCACCCCCACCGACGATCACCGACGGTCGCGACACGACGCCCCCGTGCGCCACAGGACGCATCGCGGGCATCACGCCCGAGCGGCTCGAGCCGATGGTCGGTGGCGCGGTGCGCTGCTGCGCGCGCGAGCCGATGGTCGGCGGCGGCGAAGCTGGGTTCGAGCGCGCGTGCACCGAAACGGAGGGACGCGCGGGCGTGAGGCTCGCCTGACGTGATCGCGCCGGGAGGACACCCGGCACCGAGCGCACGACGGGCGGCGGTGATGGCGCGGGCGGCGGTGCGACGTGCTGCAGCTGGGGGATCGTCTCGGAACGCTCGCGAGGCGGCGGTGCTGCAACAGCCGGGGCGGGCTGCGCGGGGATGGCCGGGTCCGTGTCGACGTCGCGCACGATCGGGCCGTAGTACTTCTCGATCTTCTCGTCGAAGACGCCGGCCTTGAGGTCGCGCATCATCGTCTTGTGCTGCGTCTGCATCAGCTTCTGCACGACGGGCACGTCGGACGCGGCGTCGTAGTCCGTCTTCTTGCTGGCGATGATCGTGCCTTCGCTGAAGAGGTGCGTGAAGATGTGCGGGTTCTGCACGCCCGAATCCTCGGTTTGCACATGCCACACGCGCGCCGCGTAGCGGAGGTTGTGGTTGTAGCCGAGGACCGGAGAACGAGGTTTCATCGGGCCCGATGAGGATAGCATGCCGCGCGACTTGATCATTTCACACGCGGCCGGTATGAACTCGACAATGTCCGTCGCGGGGGTCGAGTCCACTTTTGTCGAGAGGTTGTCCGAGTATCTCGTCTCTCTTCCGTACGATCTGAAGATCCTTCAAGAGGCGGTGACGGACCCCGATCTCGAGAAGCCGATCCGCCTCATGGCTGCGTGCACGGTCGTGCATACGATGCTGCCGCAGGAAGGCGAGCCCGGTCCGCTCCGCTACGTCGACGACGTGCTCTTCGTGCGCATGGCGCTCGACAAGGTGGGCGAAGGCGACAGCGAGGGCGCGGTCGAGTTTCGCAGGCGCTTCGACGAGCTGTACGCGCGCCTCCCCGAGGATCTGAAGCTGTTCTCGAGCGTGCTCGGTGATCTGTGGCCGTGGCTCTCCGGCAAGGTCGCCGGGTTCGGCAAGCTCAGCCTCAAGGGTAAGAAGGCCGCCCAGGCCGTCGACGACGAGGAGATCGCCACGTTCTTCTACGACGAGGGTCTCGCGTTCCAGACCAACTACACGGTCACCGAGGAGCAGGTCGCCAACAAGTTCCGCCGTGCGGAGCAGGTCATCGACCTTCTTCGCAAGCGCTACGACGACGACAAGAAGAAGATCGCCTAGGTGACCCAGGCAGGAACCCTGCGCGGGTTCCTGCACCTCTCGCGACGAACTGCGTCGGGCCGCTTTTAAAGATCGACTCGCTCGATCGGGCCCAGCGACCGACCGAGAAAGCGCGCGCCGATCTCGTCGATGCGTGCATCGTCGGTGACTGCGCAGGTGAACGTGGCCGGCAGCGTGGTCTCGAGCCCGCGGACCGCGAGCAGCGTCTCGGTCTCCTCGGCCATCGCAGCGGCGGAGTCGACGAGCGTGATGTCGTGCCCCCAGCGCTCCTGCGCGACCGCGAGCAGGAGCGGGCGCAGCAGCGGATAGTGCGTGCAGCCGAGCACGAGCACGTCGAGCTCAGGGGCCTGCGCGTGCAAGACGTCGAGGTAGCGTCGCGCGACGAGCAGCGGTACCTCGCCATCGAGCCAGCCTTCTTCGACGAGCGGGACGAGCAGCGGGCACGCGTTGAGCGCGATACGGAGGTCCGCGTTCTGCGCGTGGATCGCGCGCACGTACGCGCCGGAGCGGATCGTCCCGAGCGTCCCGATCACGCCGATGGAGCCGGTCTTGGTGGCACGCACGGCCGCGCGCGCGCCCGGCTCGACGGCGCCGAGCACCGGCACGGGACACGTCTGCTCGAGCGCGTCGATCGCGTAGGCCGACGCCGTGTTGCACGCAAACAGCAGGAGGTCGACGTCGCGGTCGAGGAGAAAGCGCGCGGCGTTGTCGGCGTAGCGGCGGATGGTCTGCGCGCTCTTCGAGCCGTAGGGCACGCGCGCGGTGTCGCCGAGGTACACGATGGACTGCTCCGGCAGCCGCTGCATCACGGCGTTGACGACCGTCAAGCCGCCGACTCCGCTGTCGAAGATCCCGATGCGCGCCACGTCAGCGCGGCGGGACGGGCAGCGGCGCGGGCTCGTCTGTGCAGGTCATGCCCGCATCGAGGAACAGCCAGACGAGCTCGAGGAAGGTCTTTGGACGCTGCGGGAGCGCCCGATAGAACGTGGCGATCCCCGGGAAGCAGCGCTCAGCCTCCTCGAAGTCACACTCGGTGATACAGCCGCGCATACAGGGTTCCATGAGCAACAGGGGTGCCAGGGCTTCTAGGCCCACGACCCGTGTTTGCTCTGTTGCGTGGCATACAAAAAAGGTTTGACGATGAAAAAAAACACTCTTAGTGTGCGCGCCGCCTCGCGAAAAACATTCCGCAACTCGAACCGGGAGCGTGCCACATGGGGAGTACCAGGTAAGCAGCCGGGGACGACAGACACCACTTGCTCTGCCGGTGGAGTCCCGTCCTCTCACCTTCGCAGGCCGGAATTCGCTGCACGTTCGACGTGTCGCGCTCGGCTGGTGGTACGAGCACCGTACCGTGCACGGTCTCGTCGTGAAGGACTTCTTCTCACGCTGTCGAATGAGCGCTGACGGTCGCACGATCTCGTACTACCAGCGCTAGACTCACGCTCTCCCCATGCAGTCGCTCAATCCGTCCTCCGACCCGACGTGGGTCTTCCACGTCGCCACCGAGCTGTCGCGTACCGAGGAGCTCCCTCCACAGGAGCTCACCGAACGTGCGCGCAGCCTGGTGGACGCGACGCGCAACCTGCGCGGCGAGCACGTGCGCGAGCTCATCGGCGAGATGCTCGTCGGTCGTGGCGTGCACCTTTCGCTGCAGTGGATGCACGAGTGCGGGCTCCTCGGCATCTGGCTGCCCGAGCTCGAGGCCACGGTGAACTTCTCGCAGGAGGCCGGGCGCCGACACAAGGACGTCTGGGAGCACACGAAGACCGTCGTGCGTCAGTCCGTTCCTCGGCCCGAGGTGCGGTGGGCTGCGCTGCTGCACGACATCGGCAAGGTGCACACGCGTGCGTTCCTCGCCGACGGTGGCGTCACGTTCCACCGTCACTCCGAGGTGGGCGTGCGCATGTTCCACGAGGTGCAGAAGCGCTTCACGTTCGAGCGCGGCCTCAAGCAGAAGCTGCGCTTTCTGATTCTTCACCACCTGCGACCCGGCCAGTACGAGGCATCCTGGACGGACTCCGCGGTGCGTCGCTTCGATCGCGAGCTGCAGGAGCACCTCAAGGATCTGCTCGATCTGTCGCGTGCCGACATCACGTCTGCACGACCGGGCAAGCGGCAGGCTGCGCTGGAGAACATCTCCAACCTGCAGGGCCGCATCGAGCTGCTGCGCTCAGAGGATGCGATCCAGCCACCGCTGCCGACGGGCATCGGCAACGTGATCATGGAGCACTTCAAGCTCGCACCCTCGCGCCAGATCGGGGACCTCAAGCGCGAGCTCGAGCGCCTCGTCGAGGCAGGCGAGCTCGAGGCGCGTCGCGAGGCCGAGTACTACCTCGCGCACGTCGCGACGATGCTCCCTGATAAATAGGGAGCTCGTCGCACAGGACGTAGCGAGCCGCGCCTACGCGAAGCGAGCGGGGTGCCGGTGGAGGACGTCACCCCGGCACCCGAGAAGTAGCGCTACCTGCGACGGCCGAACAGGCGAAGGAGCAGGAGGAACAGGTTGACGAAGTCGAGGTAGAGCATGAGCGCGCCGCTGAGCGCGAGCTTGGTGTCCTCGCCGGGGCCACCGTTGCCGCCGAGCGTATTCATGTCCTTGATCTTCTGCGTGTCGTAGGCCGTGAGACCCGTGAAGACGAACACGCCGAGGTACGTGACGGCCCAGTACAGCGCAGGCGAGTGCGTGAAGATGTTGACGACGCTTGCGATGATGACGCCGACGAGGCCCATCATGAGGATGTTGCCGAAGCTCGTCAGGTCCCGGTGCGTGAAGAAGCCGTAGATGCTCATCGTGCCGAACGTGGCCGACGTGACGAGGAACGTCGTGAAGATCGAGGCATGCGTGTACAGAAGGAAGATGATCGACAGCGTCATCCCGTTCACGATGGCGTAACAGAACAAGAGGATGGCCGCGTTGCTCGCGGACATCTTGCGGACCATCGACGAGAAGACCACGACCATGCCGAGCTCGGCGAAGAGGAGCCCGTAGAAGACGAGGCGGTTGCCGAAGATCAGCTGTTGCATGGTGACCGAGTTGGCGACGAGCCACGCGGTCAGCGCGGTGACGCCGAGGCCCGCAGACATGAACGCGTAGACCTTGCGCATGAACAACGCGGCTTCGAGCTGGGGGTCGTAACTGACGTTGACGGACGACGTCGCGGAGATCATGGACGTTGGCTCCCGGTAGCGAGGATGGGTACACGCGGAGTGTAGCCCGAAAACCCACCTCGCGCCCGCCGTCTCCGCCGCAGGCGGGTTTCGGCTACCGGGGCAGCTTGAAGCGGGCGAGCTCGGTGCCGAGCGTGGTGGCCTCGTGTGCGATGGTCTCGACGGTGGTGCCGAAGCCGGCGACGTCGGCTGCGTGGCGCGCGGAGACGTCGACCATCTGCGCGTTGGCCTGACGTGCGGCGTGGCTCGAGACGACGCCGGATGAGGCGATGTCGCCGAGTGCGCGGAGACGCGCGGCGTCCTTGCTCGCGGCCGCCGCGATGCCAGACGCGAGGTGCTCCTGCTTGTGGGCGTGGGTATCGACCGTGGTGACGGCCTCGCGGAGCGAGGCGCTGGAAGCGTCGAGGCGCTCGGCTGCGGTGGACTGCTGATGGGCCGCGTGGACGAGGCGCTCCATGCGCTGCGCCGTGTCGGCCGTGGTGCCGACCAGCTGCTTGGCGGCCTCGGTCTGCTCGGCGGATGCGTCCTCCATGCGACCGGTGGCACCGCGCAAGAAAGTGGCCTGCGTCGAGATGGCCTCGAGCTGCAGCGACGCGCGATCGCTCTCGATCACCATTTCACGTACGCGTCCGCGCATGGTGCCGATGCTCGACAGGACAGCGGGTGCGGTGCGCTCGACGCTGGAGGCGAGTTCGGTGATGGAGCGCGCGGAGTCGCGGGTCGACGTGGCGAGATCACGGACGCGGGACGCGACGACCCGGAAGCCAGCTCCGGCCTCGCCCGCGCGCGCCGCGAGGATGCTCGCGTTGAGCGCGAGGACGCGCGTCTGATCGGCGATCTCTCCGACGTCGTTGGCGGTGCGCACGATGGCCTCGAGCGCTGGGTTGAGGATCTGGATGTGCGTGTCGACGGCGGCCATCTGCTCGTCGATCTCGCGCGCATGACCACGCACGAGCGAGACGGAGCCGGCGCTTCCCGTTGCTGCGACGGCGAGGACCTCGGCGACGCGCGCCGCTTCACGTGACTCGTGTCCAACGAGATCACTGATCTTGAAGACGCGCTCGGCCTGCGTGCGCGCGGCGCTGGTCGCCTTGTCGACGTGGTCGGACTCGCCGAGGATGCGGCGCAGCGCGGTGGCCACGTCCGCCATGCTGCGAATCCCCGTCTCCACCGACTGACGCGCGCGTGCTGCGACCTCGACGAGCACGTTGGCGGCCGTGGAGATCTCGTGGGCGTCGCGGCCGGATTGGTCGGCGCGCTCGACGGATTCGCGCGCGGTCTGGGCGATCTCGGCGAGTGTACGCTGGTGCTGCTCGAGACGCTGCGCCGCGGTCTCGGCGAGCGCGCGCTGCTGCGACGCGCCCTCGTTGAGCTCGGACGACGTGACCGCGATGTCGACGCTGGCCTTCTCGATGCCGTTCGCGATCGACCGCATGCGCTGCACCAGATCGAGCAGCGTGCCGCCGAGCGAGACGAACGCGTCCGAGAGCTCGCCGATCTCGTCGTTCGAGGCCGCGCCGAGGCCGCTCTCGAGCGATGTGAGATCGCGGTCGGCGATGCGTCGGGCCACGCGCGCGAGCCGACCGACGGGGCGAACGATGCGACGGTCGAGATAGATCCCGAGCGCGAGCGCGGTGAGCAGCGCGACCATGCCGAGGAGCACGTTGCTCCACGTCTGCACGCGCAGGAAGACGGAGGAGAGCTCCGATTCCGAGAGCTGGATGAAGAGCGCGCCCGTGGGTGCCGCTCCTTGGCCGAGCGGCACCCACGCCATGACCTCGTCCCCCTGCTCGCCGACGACTGTCGGAGCGGTATGCTCGCCCTCGAGCGTGCGCCGCATGCGATCATCGCGAGAGATCGTGCCTACCTCCGTCTCGTCGAGCGATACGAGGACGCGACCGGCCGTGTCGACGATGCGGAGGTGCTCGAGCTCCGGTCGACGGTTGGAGACACCGAACACGAAGGCGCGCAGCCCGCGCGCATCGGTCATCGCATAGTCGCGCACGACCTCGGTACCGATCATCGTAGACAGCGCGCGTGCCTCCTGCGTGCCGACGTGCGCGATGGCGGTGCGCGTGAGGGAGCGCACGATGAACGTGGACGCGACCGCACCGCCCGCGATGGCGATGGCCACCGCGAGGCCGACGCGGAACGTGAGGTGAGCACGACGGGGCTTCATCAGGTGACTCGCAGCGTTCCGACGCGCTCGACGAGGACGTCCGGGGAGAGCTCTTCGTACGCGAGCACCGGTAGTCGCGGGAACTCTCCCTCGACGAGCCGGCGCACGTGACGACGCAGATCGCTCGGCGCCAGCAGCACCGCGCGCGGTTGAGCGCCCAGCTCGGTGCGCACCGAGTCGAGGAGCGCGTCGGCGAGATCGGGCTCGAGCCGCAGCACCAGCGCGCCCGCCGACTCGCGCACCGCGCCACGCACGGCCTCCTCGGCATCCCCGTCGAGGATGAGGGCCTCGATACGACGCTCCCGGGCATAGCGAGCGCTGAACTGACGACGCAGGCCGAGTCGCACGCGCTCGGTGGCGACGCCGGGGTCGCGATCACGACCTTCTTCGCGGAGCCGCTCGAGGATGGGGCGCAGGTCCGCGATGGAGACGGACTCGGCGACGAGTCGTCGCAGCACGGTCGTGAGCTCGCCGAGCTCGAGCCTGGCAGGAACGACGTCGCGCACGAGCGGACCATCCGTGAGGCGCAGTCGATCGAGGAGGCGCTGTGTCTCGGAGAGGCCGAGCAGCTCACCCGCCGAGCTGCGTAGCGCGCCCTCGAGCCGGAGCGCGATGCTCTCCTCGGCGCTGCGCACGACGAGCCCGGCCGCGCGGACCGCCGCGACGGCGCTCGTGGGAACGAAGGAAGCGAGCGCCCCCGTGAGTGGATCGTCGGTCGGCTCGCCCTCGACCCCCGGGGGCAGGCGCGCGGGCGGACACTCGACGTACACGCGGACAGCCGGCAGCGTGGCTTGTGCGAGCACGACGCCGCGGAGCCGGATCTCGAAGCCGCGCAGCGGCAGGCGCGCGTCCATGCTCACGATTGGCGCCGGCAGCGGCAGGCCGAGATCCTCGGCGACGCGTGCGGTGGCGGCGATGGCGTCGCTGGTGAGCGGCGCGAGATCGCCCGCCAGCGTTGCGTCGACGGCGACCTCGATGGCCGGCGCCTCGCGAGGGAGCAGCATGGCGGGTGTGGGCGCGGGGATGCGCCCGACGGCCCAGGCCGCACCACCGAACGCGATGGCGACGAACGCGAACGGGACGAGCGGCAGCCCCGGAACGAGCGCGAGGACGCCGAGGATCGCAGCGGCAGCCCCGAGCGCGCGTGGACGACCGAGCTGGCCGAGCAGCGCCTCGCCGATGGACGCGTCGTCGCGCGTGGCGCTCGCGCGCGTGACGACGAGGCTCGCGGCCGTGGCGACGATGAGCGACGGGATCTGCGTGACGAGTCCATCGCCGACGGTGAGGAGCGTGTACAGGTGCGCGGCCTCCCCGATGGGCAGGCCGCGGCGCAGCACACCGATGGCGAGGCCGCCGAGCAGCGAGACCGCCAGCACCGCGAGGCTCGCGACGGCGTCGCCTCGCACGAAGCGCATCGCGCCGTCGAGCGAGCCATAGAGCTGGGCTTCTTGCATGAGCGAGTCGCGACGGCCACGCGCCGTCTCGGTGTCGATGGCGCCCATGCGGAGCTCGGCGTCGATGGCGGCCTGGCGACCCGGCAGCGCGTCGAGCGCGAAGCGAGCGGCGACCTCGGCGACGCGCTCACCGCCGCGCGCGATGACGAGCAGCTGCACGAGCGCGAGGAGCCCGAAGAGCGCGAGGCCAGCGAGGCTGTCGCCGCGCACGACGAAGCTGCCGAACGCGTGGATGATGCGGCCCGCGTCGGCCTGCACGAGGATGAGCCGAACCGATGAGACGTTGAGCGCGAGCCGGAAGACGGTGAGCAGCACGAGCACCGTCGGTAGCGATGACAGCTCGAGAACGCTGCGCTGGAGCAGCGCGGTCGCGAGCAGCGCGATGGAGAGTCCGAGGTTGAGGCTGATGAGGCCGTCGATCACGAACGTCGGCAGCGGCACGACGAGCATGAGGACGGTGACCCCGACGAGGATCGCCGCGACACCGGTCGCGCTGCGCCGGGCGAGCGACGCGCCCTGTGTGGCCGTGGTCGCCACTAGCTCACGGATTTCCCATCTTCCGCGATCATTTAGCCCCGGTTCGTCGGTGTCAACAAAGCGGCCCGGCGGTGCTACCGTGGGCGCAGAACGTCGTCATGCCGCGAGAGACCGAGCCGCTCGAGAGCCACAAGAAGTTCCGCAAGGCCGGGCTCGAGCAGTTCGTGAGGTACGTCCGCGATCTGCCGGTGCTGGCGCCGCGTCGCATCTACGATCTCCTCGAGGAGCACGGCTACCGCGGCCAGGACGAGGCCAGGCGTGCGGTGTCGCTGATGGCATACCGGCACATCCGTCGGGTGCGACGCATCTACCTCGACGGGCACAAACGCGAGCTGCTGGTGCCGAAGTCGAACTACCTGCTCATCGGCCCGACGGGCAGCGGCAAGACGCACCTCGTCGAGCTGCTCTTCAAGCACATCCTCAAGCTGCCGACGGTCATCGTCGACATCACCACATATTCGGAGACGGGCTACGTCGGCCAGGATCCGAGCACGATCATCACGCGCCTCCTGCACGCGGCCGATGACAACCCGCTGCTCGCCAGCATCGGCATCGTGTGTCTCGACGAGTTCGACAAGCTCGCGTCCGGCCAGAACAACGCGATCTTCGCTGGCGCCGGCACCACGAAGGACGTGACCGGCATGGGCGTGCAGCGCGAGCTGCTGAAGATGTTCGAGGCACACGAGGTCGTCGTGCCGCTCGAGATCACGCACTCGACGTACGGCGATCACCTCGTCATGTCCACGGCGGACATCGCGTTCATCGCGGCCGGCGCGTTCTCCGGTTTCCAGGGTGTCGCGCGTCGCAGGGGCGCAGCCGATCGCATCGGCTTCGGGCGCACGCCGCGTCGCGGGCAGAGCACCGACGGCGACATCGCGGTGACCCTCACCACCGAGGAAGTCGAGAGCATCGCCAACTTCCAGGCGTACGGCTTTCTGCCGGAGCTCATGGCTCGCTTCACGCGCATGGTGCCGTTCCGCGCGCTCGACGCCGAGACGCTGAAGCAGATCCTCCGCACCAACGTCATCGAGAAGCTGCAGCGCGAGTTCGACGACGAGGGCTTCCGTCTCACCGTGACGGAGCCGGTGCTCGATCTCGTCGTTGGCGAGAGCCTGCGGCGCGAGACGGGCGCGCGTGGTCTCGCGTCGCTGCTGACGCGGCACCTCGAGGAGGCGGCGTTCGAGGCCTTCGCCGAGCGACCAGGCGGCGAGGTCCGCCTCGAGCTCGTCGGTGGGGAGATCGCCGTGAAGCTCGACTAGGGTGCAGCACGCCGATTTGCGTGTACCGTTAGGAGCGCATGTATCGCTCGAGCCCCATCGCCTGTGCTGGCTGCGGAGACGCCGTCAGCCCCGACGAGGCGGACCTCTCCGAGCACGGGCTGCGCTGCTGGCGCTGCTCCGCGCGCGGTGATGTGGAGAGCCTGCACGCGACCCTGCGTACTCGGGTTCCGGGCTGGCAGCGACTCGTCGCACGCGGCGGGCTTTCGGCGCTGTGCGTGGGCTCGTTCGCGCTCGTCCTGGTCGCTGGATCGGCGGGCGAGGGGCTCTGCGCGGCCGCCGACGCGGCGCTCGCAGGCACCGCGGTCTACCGGCTGCTGAGGCGCGATCGACGCCTCGGCGGCATGCTCGCCGGTGTGCAGACGGGGCTGCTGGCGTGCGCCGCGTTGCTCGGCGGCGGGCCGATCTTCGTGCTCGCCGCGGCGGGCGGTATGCTCGGTCTCACCGTCGGGCGGCGCGGCTACCCGCTGTACCCGGGTGACGCGCCGTTGCTGCTCGAAGCGAACGAGCTGCCGCTCCTCGCCGAGCCGTCGACGACCTAGTCGCCGTCGTGGTCACGGTCGCTCGGGCGCGGACGAAAGAGCGCGCAGCGAAGAACCGGCTGAGGTGGGTACTTTCCCGGCAGGAGAGGGCAGAGGATGAACACGCTCGCCGCCGTCGTGATGTAGCGCGGCGGCGCAGCGCAGAGATGGCAGAGACTCTCCGGGTAGGGCTGGGACGGCTCCACCCGGAGATGCGTAGCACGAGGCGCGTGCTCCGACTAACGACGGCCGCCGCCATGGGAGTAGCCGCCGTGCGAGTAACCGCCGCCGTGCGAGTAGCCGCCGCCATACCCGCCGCCGTGCGAGTAGCCGCCGCCATACCCGCGGTGCGCGTAGCCACCCGTTCGGGCATAGCCGCCGCCGTACCCGCCTCCCCATCCGTAGCCGACCGGGCGGCTGTAGACCGGTCGCGAGTACCTGTAGCCACCGTAGCCGTAGCCGTAGCCGTAGGACGGACCGTAGCCGATGTACGGGTCGACATAAGGAGCGGGCGCGGCGACGTAGGGCGGCTGTGCGTAGTACGGCGCGACATAGGGTGCGCCATACACTGCGACGACGGGCGGCCGGACGGATACGCCTACGTGCCAGCCCCAGGCCATGGCAGGCGCACTGTAGGCGATGGTGAGCGTGGCACCGAGAGCAGCGAGAACACCGAGCTTGGTCATCATGACGAACCCCCCTGCTCGATGAAACGAGGGATCCGGTCGGCTATTCACGCCATCCAGACAACGGCTACAGATCGGATTTGACAGGGACAAACTCCTGGATGAGTCTCTGCCGCTCTTTTTCGTACATCCACGAGGACCTCACCATGGCCACCGAAACCACCACTGCTCCCGCCGCCGACAAGTGCTCCATCGAGGGCTGCAAGCGCCCGTATCGCGCGAAGGGCCTCTGCAACTCGCACTACAAGACCTGGCGCCGCAACGAGCTCGAGGGCCACAAGGGCCGCTACAAGATCTGCACGAAGGAAGCCTGCCGCAAGCCGCGCGAGTTCGGCAGCCTCTGCGCCGAGCACGCTGGCAAGGGCGCGCCCGCCGAAGCCGCCGCCTAGCCAGGGGAGCACCGCGCTCTCGCCGGCGTAAGAGCATCCAGAACCCTCCCGGCGGAGCACAGCTCACATGCAGAAGATCGTCATCGAAGGCGGCGCGCGGCTGCGCGGCGAGGTCCGTGTCTCGGGCGCGAAGAACGCAGCGCTGCCCATCCTCGCGAGCGCCATCCTCACCGGCGGCACGTCGACGTACCGCAACGTCCCGCAGCTCGCCGACCTCGTCACCATGAGCAAGCTCCTCGGCCTGCTCGGGTGCGAGGTCGAGAATCCCGAAGCGAAGGGCAAGGACGCGGGCCATGTCGTGCGCATCGGCGCCGGCAAGCTCACGACCCACCACGCACCGTACGAGCTCGTGAAGACGATGCGCGCGTCGGTGCTCGTGCTCGGGCCGCTCGTCGCGCGCCACGGCCTGGCGCGTGTGTCGCTGCCCGGTGGCTGCGCGATCGGTGCACGCCCGATCGATCAGCACCTCAAGGGCCTCGAGGCGCTCGGAGCGAAGGTCACGCTCGAGCACGGTGACGTCATCGCGAAGGCCAAGCGGCTCATCGGTGCGACGATCGTGTGCGACATGCCCACCGTGACGGGCACCGAGAACCTCATGATGGCGGCGTCGCTCGCGAAGGGCCGTACGCTCATCGAGAACGCGGCGCGCGAGCCCGAGATCCAGGAGCTCGCGGTCGTCCTCAACAAGATGGGCGCGCGCATCTCCGGCGCGGGGACCTCGAGCATCACGATCGAGGGTGTCGATGAGCTGCACCCGATCGACCACGCGATCCTCCCCGACCGCATCGAGGCCGGCACGTTCATGGTCGCCGCGGCGCTCACGCGTGGCGACGTGCACATCCGCGATTGCGTGCCCGAGCACCTCGACGCCGTGAGCCAGAAGCTGCGCTCCGCTGGCGCCGAGGTCACCGCGGAGGGCGACGGCGTTCGCGTGCGCGGTCGCGCGGACATCGATCCCGTCGACATCACCACGCAACCGCACCCGGGTTTTCCGACCGACATGCAGGCGCAGTTCATGGTGCTCGCCGCGAAGTCGCGCGGACAGAGCGTCATCACGGAGACGATCTTCGAGAACCGCTACATGCACGTGCAGGAGCTCGCGCGCATGGGCGCCGACATCCACGTCGACGGTCGCATCGCGGTGATCCGCGGCGTGAAGAAGCTGCACGGCGCGCACGTCATGGCCACCGACCTGCGCGCCTCCGCCTCCCTCGTGCTCGCCGGCCTCGTCGCCGACGGACAGACCGAGGTGCACCGCGTCTACCACCTCGATCGAGGCTACGAGCGGCTCGAGCGCAAGCTCGCCAAGCTCGGAGCCAAGACCAAGCGCGTCAAGGACTGACCTCGACGCAGGCGCAGCGGGTAAGGTCACGGCATCGAGTGATCGTGTGGCGACCCACGGCTCGCGATCCCGCCCGAGGGCATACGGTGCGCCTCTCCAGCGCCTCACGGTGCGAAGCAATCGGAGCAGCGCACCGTCTGGCGAAGCTCGCGTGGCGAGGGCGGCTTGCTCCACCGTCGACGACGTGGTTACCTGGATCCTCCGCATGGACGAGCTTCACTTGCACCCCCGCGTGCAGCAGCAAGGTCACACCGAGCAGCAAGCACGAGAGCTGTTCGAGGCAGCCCGGAAGAGGCTCGTGCCGTTCCGTGGCCAGTCGATGTACGCCACGATGGCGCTGCTCGACTGGGACCATCGTCTGCCGACGAAGACCTTCGCGCTGCATATCCACGTCTGCTACTCGCCCGAGGCGTGGGCACGCCTGAAGACCGCCTTCGCGCGCCGTGAAGAAGAAGTCGCGGGTCGCGATCTCTTCCCCGAGTTCGACGTGCCCGACTTCGGTGGCCTCCCGGCCGATGAGAGCTACGATGCCGAGCTCACGCCGGAGATGAAGCTCGATACCATCCGGCTCGTGTCTCCGTGGCGACGAGAGATCGCCGACGACGACGCCGCGAAGGCCGTGCAGATGGTGCGCGCGTCCGGAAAGTTCAAAGACGTGCACGAGCGTGCGCCGCGCGAGACCCCTGGCCTCGTCGAGCTCGAGGCCGTCGCGTGGACGCCGCCGTGCGAGTCCGGCCTCGACCAGTGGACGCTCGATGTGTGGTGGCTGACGTCGTTCGACGGCCGCCTCGGCAAGGGCTGGTCGTTCCTCGTCGACCTCGGCCAGCTCTCCGGCGATCCGCTGCTCACCGCGCGCGAGTTCGCCGTGCGCGCCGGCTAGCTCCTTCGCAACGGACGCTCGGCGATGGCGCAGGATCGCGTCAGCGTTACAAGAGACCTCAAGGGAGGCGGCTGAGCTCACCCCGTGGAACCGGACTCTTCGGCCCGACGCGCGGAGGGTGAGCTCGCGTGGCGTACGGCGCTCGCCGTCGCGCCGGGCGTGCTCATCGCGGGCTGCGCTGGCGGCATCGTCTTTCCGATCCTCCCCATCGTCGGTGCGCGCGTCGGCCTGCCGCTCGCGTTCATCGGCCTCATCCTCGCGTCCAACCGCATCACGCGCGTGCTCACCACGCCCGTGATCGGCTGGCTGACCGATCGGATCGGCAGTCGCCGCACGATGCTGTGGGGCCTCGTCATCCAGATCGTCGTGATGCTGCTGTTCGCGCTCGGGAGCGCCACGACGCACACGGGCGCGTTGTTCCTGCTCGGCAGGATCGTGCATGGACCCGGCTCGGCGTGCGTGTTCGTCGCCGGCCAGGCGCTGGCGCTCACTGCCGGTGGCGTGCACTACCGCGGGCGCGCGACGGGCGCCGTGCGGGCCGCGCTCGGCGTCGGTGTGCCGTTCGGGCTCGTTCTCGGTGGGCTGATCTCCGATCGGTACGGCGACACGCGCACGTTCGAGATCGCCGCCGCGTTGATGTTCGCCTCGACGGTCGCCTCGTACTTCTCGATCCCGGATCTGCGTGTGGCCCGCCGAGCAACGGTGCCGCTCAAGCTCGCGATACGTGCGCTCGCCGATCGGCGGCTCGCGGTGCTCGGTGTCCTCAACTTCGCGGGCTCGTTCTGCGCGACGGGGATGGTGCTCACCACCACCGCTCTGCTCGTCAGCGCGCGGCACCTTTCGCTCTTCGGTCGGGGCGCGCAGGGGACCGCCGGTGCTGCCATGGGCATCATGACGCTCGTCGACGCCGCGGCGATGCTGATCGCGGGACGCATCGGCGACAGGCGACGTGCATACGCGCACGTCGCGCTCTTCGGGATCGTGCTCTTCGTGCCCGCGCTGCTCGTCATCGCCTGGTCGAGCAGCGTCGACGCGCTCGTCTTAGGGCTCGTGCTCGTCGGCATCGCGTCGGGCGCGCTCGGTCCTTCGCTGCTCGCGCTCGTCGCGGACGTCACCACCGCCGACAACCGCGCGCTCGGCATCAGCGGTCTGCAGGTGGCAGGTGACATCGGCGGTTCGCTCGGTCCGCTCGTCGGCACCGCGCTCTTCGCCAACAACGTCTCGCTTCCGTACGTGCTGTGTGCGTTCTGCGCGCTCGCCGTGGTGCCCGCCGCGGCGTGGCTCACGAAGCGAAGAGCGTCACGTGACCCATGATTGATCGAGGCGTCGACGGACACCACGCGGCAGGACGGCCGCCCTCGTCCTCGAGGGCGACGTCCGACGAGTGGGGAGAACCCCGCTCAGATCAGTTGACGACGCCGCCGCCGCAGACGTTGCTCTGCCCGCCACCACCGCACGTCGCCGGCGGGTTGCACGTGCCGCAGTTGATCGAGCCACCGCAGCCATCGCCCGCGGGGCCGCAGTCGAAGCCGAGGTCCGAGCACGTCTTCGGGATGCAGAGCTGACCGCAGACGCCCGACTGACCCGCGCCACCGCACGTCTGCGGCGGCGTGCAGGTGCCGCAGTCGAGCGCGTCGCCGCAGCCGTTGCCGGCGGGACCGCAGTTGAAGCCCTGCTGCGCGCACGTGATCGGGGTGCACGGCTTGGTGCCGCAGACGCCCGGCATGCCGCCGCCACCGCAGGTCTGGCCTGCCGGGCAGGTGCCGCAGCTCAGCGAGCCGCCGCAACCGTCGCCAGCCGGCCCGCACTGGATGCCCTGCGCGGCGCACGTGGTCTGCGTGCATGCAGCCTGACCGCACTGGCTGGGGGTACCGCCGCCACCGCAGCTCTTCGGCGCGACGCAGGTGCCGCACGAGAGCTGACCGCCGCAGCCATCGCCCGCTGGGCCGCAGCCGATGTTCTGCGCGGCGCACGTGGTCTTCTTGCAGACGGGGACGTCGGGGGTGACGCACGAGCCGAGATCGAAGATGAGGTACTCGAGGAGCTTCTCCTGCGGCGTCATCGTGCCGGCGGGGCACTCGGCGGGGAACGTCGCGTTGTACGTCGCGCTGCTCAAGACGTTCTCGACGTGGAAGTCGTCGAACACGACGCGGCCGCACTGGTTGGCCGACGTCGCGCCGACGGGCGTGTTGAACGTGAAGTACATCGTGTGGCCGGGGTACGTCGCGTCGTCGTTGATGGTGAGCCACGACTGCGTCGGGGCGACGACCTTGTCGAAGTCGATGCGCAGCACGTCGATGACGATCTGACCGAGCGTGGTGGAGGCGCCGATGCTCTGCATCCACTGCGCGAGCGCCAGGCCCTTCGGGAAGCTGGTGTTGATGTAGCCGGTCTGCGGTGCGGTGGGACGCGGGCTCTGCTCGACGTTCCACACCGCCGTCGACGAGAACGGTGCGTCGTTGAAGAGCCACGTGTAGCTGAAGTGCGTCGCGAACACGCGGCCGCCAGCGTTGGCGTAGTTGATGAGGTTCGCCTGCTGTGCGACGGGCCGCAGGTACTGGTCGCCCTTGCACGGAAAGAGCACGAGGTCGTAGCTCGCGAGCGTCGTGGCGGAGCCCATGAGGTCGTCCTCGTTGGCCAGGCCGCCGGTCGCCGCGACCGCGCCGCCGAGGCCCCTGTCGAACGTGGCCGTCATGCCGTCGCCCTTGTACAGGTGCACGCGGCCGCTGGCGGTCGAGCCCGTGAACTCGGCGTCGTCGAGGCCGATGCGACGCATGACGCACTCGAGCGCGTCGACGCGGCCGGTGACGAACGCCATCTGCGGGATGTCACCTTCGCTCTTGTTCCTGGGGAGCCGCGTCAGGTTGGCATCGGTCTGCGGGTTATCCTGGCAGGCGGTCACCGTCGGGATCACGACCTGACGGCGCCACCGACCCGACTGCATCACGAGCGGAATGTTGGCGCCGACCGGAACGTCCTTGAGGACGAAGTGGCCGGAGGTGTCGGTCGCCGTGCTGACGAGCGGCGAGCCGGAGACGCTCGCGGTGCACTGCTCGCACGCGACGCCGGGCGTGAAAGCCGCGACGGGGGCGTTCGGCACGAACACGAGGATGTTCGGCAGCGGATCGGTGCCGTTCGGCGCGTAGACGTAGCCGCTGATCGTGGTGGTGGTGGTGGACGGCGTGCAGGCCTGCTGCTGGAGGCAGAGGTTGGTGCAGCCCGTCGGGATGCTGCACTGGCCTGCGACGGAGCCGCCGCAGGTCTTCGGCTCGGAGCAGCCGCCACACTGGATGATGCCGCCGCAGCCGTCGCCGATCGGGCCGCAGGTGGCCGCGCCGACGGAGGCGCAGGTCTTCGGAACGCACGCTGCGTGGCCACACTGGCTCGGGACGCCGCCGCCGCCGCACACGTTGGTGCCGGTGCAGGTGCCGCAGTTCAGCGTGCCGCCGCAGCCGTCACCGGCGGTGCCGCAGTTGTAGCCGAGCGCTGTGCACGTGGTCGGCGTGCACACCGAGGTGTGCCCGCACTGGCTCGGTGAGCCACCGCCGCCGCAGGTGTCACCGTTGGTGCAAGCGCCACAGTCGAGCGTGCCGCCGCAGCCATCGCCGTTCGATCCGCAGTTGTAGCCGAGCGAGGCGCACGTCGCAGGGACACACGACGTACCGCAGACGCTCGACACACCGCCGCCGCCGCACGAGGTGTTGACCGGGCAGGTGTCGCCGCAGTCGAGGAGTCCACCGCACCCATCGGCGACGGGGCCGCACGTCGCGCCGAGCGCAGTGCACGTGGTCGGCGTGCACGCGGGGCCGAGATCGGCCGGCGGCAACGCGAAGTCGACGACGACGGAGAAGTCCGGCGGCAAGACGGAGAGATCATCGGCGACGCCTCCATCTGGGTAGCCTGTGCCTTTGTGATGACAGCCTCCGCCGACGAGCGCGAGGGCGAGAGCGAGGGCAGGGAATCCAAACAGGCGATTCTGGAACATGTGGCCGACCTTACTCGTCGCGAGGGGCGACGGCAACGGCGTAGGTGCAGAGCCTACGGATCTCGCGTGCGAAGTGGCCGGGTCCGTGAAACCTTGGCGTGACATGGAGCACTTGGACGTCGTCATCGTGGGTGCAGGGCTGTCCGGAATCGGGGCGGCGGTGCACCTCCAGGGCCGGTGCCCGAGCAAGCGCTACGCGATCCTCGAGGGTCGAAAGGCGAGCGGAGGTACCTGGGACCTGTTCCGGTACCCGGGCCTGCGCTCGGACTCCGACATGTTCACGCTCGGCTACGCGTTCCGTCCGTGGCAGGGCGAGAAAGCGATCGCCGACGGTCCGTCGATCCTCGCGTACGTGCGCGAC
Source organism: Polyangia bacterium (assembly GCA_039923495.1). Lineage (GTDB taxonomy): Bacteria > Myxococcota_A > Polyangia > Palsa-1104 > Palsa-1104 > JBDTCO01. The sequence continues at coordinate 51,688 of JBDTCO010000228.1, read as the reverse complement.
ACGGCGCGCGAGCACCGCGTCGAGGAGCACATCCGCTACGAGCACCGGGTGCTGTCCGCGTCCTGGTCGTCGACGACGGCGCGCTGGACCGTCGAGGTCCGCGCGAACGACGCAGAGCAGGAGCTCTCGTGCTCGTTCCTCTACATATGCAGCGGCTACTACGACTACGACAAGGGCCACACGCCCGAGTTGCCGGGACGCGAGCGCTTTGCCGGACAGGTCATCCACCCGCAGCACTGGCCGGAGGACCTCGACTACGCGGGCAAGCGCATCGTCGTCCTCGGAAGCGGCGCGACGGCCGTCACGCTCGTGCCGACGCTGGCGGAGAAGGCCGCGCACGTGACGATGCTGCAGCGCTCGCCGACGTACGTCGTCACGCTGCCGTCCAAGGATCGCGTGGCCGACCGCGTTCGCTCGATCCTGCCGGCGTCGCTCGCGCACAAGCTCGTGCGCGCGAAGAACGTGCTCGTCGCGCAGCTCTTCTTCCAGGTCTCCCGTCGGGCGCCCAAGCTCGCGAAGAAGATGATCCGCGCGGGTGTCGTGAAGGAGCTGCCCGCCGGCTACGACGTGGACCGGCACTTCGCACCTCGCTACGACCCGTGGGATCAGCGCGTGTGCTTCGTGCCCGACTCGGATCTGTTCCGCGCGATCTCGGCGGGACGCGCGTCGATCGTGACCGACCGCGTGCGCACGCTCGTCGAGGACGGCATCGAGCTGGAGTCCGGAGAGAAGCTGCCCGCCGACATCCTCGTCACCGCGACGGGGCTCGAGCTGCTTGCGCTCGGCGGCATCGCGCTCGTGGTGGATGGGGCGGAGGTCGACCTCGCCAAGACGTACACGTACAAGGGGGTGATGCTCGGCAACGTGCCGAACCTCGCGTTCTGCGTCGGCTACACGAACGCATCGTGGACGTTGCGCGCGGATCTCTCGTCGGGATTCGTGGCGTCGCTGATCGCGCACATGGAGAGGCGCGCGTTCCGGCAGGTGCGGCCCGCGGTGGATGCGGGCTCGATGATGCCGCAGCCGATCCTCGATCTGTCGTCGGGATACGTGCGCCGCAGCGTCGATCGCTTTCCGAAGCAGGGAACGGCGGCGCCGTGGACGCTGCGGCAGAACTACGTCCTCGATATGCTCGCCATGAAGCTCGGCGAGCTCGAGGACGGGACGCTCCGGTTCAGCGAGTAGACGCGTCTTTCGGCACGACGGGTGAACCGCCGCGGACCGGCTCCTTCGCCGCGTCCTTCTGAAAGTCGCGGCGCTCCTCGCCATTGGTCGTGCGGCCCTCCTCGTCGCGCGCGAACCGCGAGCCGTAGTTGTCGTACTTGTCGTCACCCTTCGGATGGACGGTCTTCTCCTGCGGGTTGTTGTCGACGTTGCTCATGGCGGGCTCCTCGATTGAGCCCTCGCCTGCTGCATCGGCCGCACCACGTCCGCGTGACTCATTCCGGTGACCTGCGACGCCTGCTCGGCGCGCCAACGTCACGAAGCGCATCCTCGCCTCAGCCCAGCGGCGTGCGTCGCGCGAGCGCGTAGAAGGAGGCGGCAGGTCCCGATAGTGATCCCGTCGGCAGGGCCCATCGAAACGTCCGCTGTACGACGAGCGCCAGCCCCGGCACGAGGCGCACGAGGCCCGCATCGAGGTGCGCGCGTGCAGAGCGCCGCGAGACGAACGCGAGCCCGAGGCCTGCCACCGCGCCCCCGAGGATCGCCTCGGTGCTGCCCAGCTCCACGTCGAGCGCCCGCACCTTCTTGCGTCGCACGCCCGCGCGGACGAGCGCCCTCTCCACGACCGCACGCGTTCCCGAGCCGGCCTCGCGCCACAAGAGCGGCACGTGCTCGAGGTCCCGCGCTTGCTTGACCGTGAACGTGGCCTCGCGCCCCATCACGGGGACGATCTCGTCGTCGATGAAGGGTTCGAGCCGCACGCCCGATGCCCGCGCGTGACCCTCGACGAGCCCGAGCGGCACGCGACCAGAGCGCACCTCCTCGACGACGTGCTCGGTGTTCTCGACGTGCACGTCCAGCGGGACGGTCGGGTGCTGCGCGCGGAAGGCCGCGAGGAGGAAGGGCAGCACGTGCGCTGCGATCGTGGTGCTCGCTGCGACGACGAGCGGCCCCTTCTGCTCCTCCGTGGCGGCGACGTCGGCGATGGCCTCGGCGAGCAGCACACGCATCGAGCGGGCGTACGTCTCGAGGCGCAGCCCACGCTCGGTCGGCGTGACGCCGTGGACCGAGCGTACGAAGAGCGAGGCACCGAGCGCATCCTCGAGCTTGCGGATCTGCGCCGTCACCGCCGGCTGCGACAGGTGGATCGCCTTCGCCGCCGCCGAGATGCGCCCCGCGTCGAGGACCGCCAGGAACGTGCCGAGGAGGCTCGGATCGAGGTCGCGCATCCCATCAGGTTAACTGATGGGATATCGACAATCACGGCTTTCTGTACGAATGGTTGCGTCGCACCTTCTGGTCATGCCGCTCCTGCTCCTCGGTCTTGCCTCGCTCTTCGTCTCGCCGGCCCTCGCGCTGCTCGCCGGCATCGCCTACGCGATCGTCTTCGGGAACCGGTTCGCGCACCGGACGCGCCTGTTCGCGCACCGCTCGCTCACGTGGTCGGTGGTGGGCCTCGGCGCGGGTATGAACCTCGCGGTCGTCGCGCGCGTCGGCCTGCACGGCCTCGGCTATACCGTGGTCGGCATCGGGCTCGCGCTATCGCTGGGCACGCTGCTCGGTCGCAAGATCGGCGTGGGAAAGGACGTCTCGCTCCTCGTCACCGTCGGCACCGCGATCTGCGGCGGCAGCGCGATCGCGGCCGTCGCGCCGGTCGTGCGCGCGAAGGAGGAAGACGTGTCGATGGCGCTCGTCACCATCTTCCTGCTCAACGCCGTCGCGCTGCTCGTGTTCCCCGTGGTCGGGCACGCGCTCGCGATGAAGCAGGACGCGTTCGGTCTGTGGTGCGCGCTCGCCATCCACGACACGAGCTCGGTCGTCGGTGCAGCGTCGCAGTACGGCACGCGCGCGCTCGAGGTCGCCACTGCCGCGAAGCTCGCGCGCGCGCTGTGGATCGTGCCCGTGACGTTCGCGATCTCGCTCGCGCGTGCACGCGGGGGTGAGAGCACCGCGGCGCCGAAGCGCCCGTGGTTCATCGCGGGCTTCGTGGGCATCGCCGCGCTCGTCACCTTCGTGCCGCCTTTGCAGAGCGTGGGCCACCTCGTCGCCGCAGGCGCGCACCGGCTGCTGTCGCTCACGCTGTTCCTCATCGGCCTCGGCATGTCGCGCGATGCGCTGCGCGGTCTGGGCGTGCGTCCGCTCGTGCAGGCTGTCGCGCTGTGGCTCGCGCTCGCCACGCTGACGCTGCTCGCGATCACGACGGGGCTCATCGGATAGTCGTGGCATCCTCGCTCTCGTTAGTGAGCTTCCCCATTTAGCCGCGCGCCGGGCTTTGGCGCTACGATGTCACCCGACACGGAGGTCCACGATATGGCGAAGAAGGTAGCTGCAAGCAGCAAGGACAGGCTCAAGACCGCGCGTACGGCGCGTATCGCGACCCCGACTGATCTGTCGGCCGCGGCGACGAAGGACATCGCGGGCGGCCTCAACGCTACGCTCGCCGATGTCTTCGCGCTCTACCTCAAGACCAAGAACTTCCACTGGCACGTCAGCGGTCCGCACTTCCGCGATTACCACCTGCTGCTCGACGAGCAGGCGACGCAGATCTTCGCGATGACCGACGCCATCGCCGAGCGTGTCCGCAAGGTGGGCGGCATGACGCTGCGCTCGATCGGTCACATTGCGCGCCTGCAGCGCATCAGCGACAACGATGCGGACTACGTCGATCCACTCGACATGCTCGCGGAGCTCCGCGAGGACAACAAGATGCTCGCCGAGCGCCTCCGCACGGTCCACGACGTCTGCAACGATCACCGCGACATCGCGTCCGCCAGCCTCATCGAGAACTGGATCGACGAGACCGAGCGTCGCACCTGGTTCCTCTTCGAGGCCAGCCGACGCGGAGACATGGGCACGGGTCACTAGGAAGGCCGCGGAGAGGCATCCCGACGATCCTCTCCGCGCACGTTTCGAACCTCGAGGTCGATCCCATGAGCTCGCCGTCCGATCCCCGGTACTTCCGTGATGTGCTCGGTCACTACCCGACCGGCGTCTCCATCGTCACGTCGGTCGACGAGGACGGCGCGCGCGTCGGCATGACGGTTGGTACGTTCAACTCCGTGTCGCTCACGCCGCCTCTGGTCGCGTTCTATCCCGACCGCAAGTCGAGCACGTGGGCTCGCATCGCCGTTGCAAAGCGCTTCTGCGTGAACGTGCTTGCCTTCGATCAGGAGGCGGTGTGTCGCCGCTTCGCGTCGCGCGACGCCGACAGGTTCGAGGGCCTCGCGCACTCGCTCTCGCCGGCGGGGCTGCCCATCATCGACGACGTCGTCGCGTGGTTCGACTGCGATGCATACGCCGTCCACGAGGCCGGAGATCACGACATCGTGCTCGGCGAGGTTCGAGCGTTCGCGGTGCTGCGCGCGGTGCATCCGCTGCTCTTCCACCGCGGCGGCTATGGCCGCTTCTCGCCGATCGAATAAGGGACGCGAGAAACGGGACGACGGCTCGTCGCATCCTATCGAGTCACCACGCGAGGTCCTCATGTCCGAGATTCTGTTCTCCCCGCTCCAGCTCGGTCCGTCGAGGCTCGAGAACCGCGTCGTCATGTCGCCCATGACGCGCAGCCGGTCCATCGGCAACGTCCCAGGCCCGATCGTCGCCATCTACTACGCGCAGCGCGCGGAGGCTGGCCTCATCGTCACAGAGGGCACGTCGCCCTCGCCGGATGGCCTCGGCTACGCCCGCATCCCCGGCTGCTTCGACGCCGCACAGGTCGAGGGCTGGAAGTCCGTGACCAGGGCCGTGCACGAAAAGGGCGGTCACCTCTTCTTGCAGATCATGCACACGGGACGCGTCGGCCACCCGCTCAACATGCCGAAGGGCGCGCGCGTCGTCGGTCCGTCGGCGCTTGCGGCGCCGGGCAAGATGCACACGGACCAGGAGGGCGAGCAGCCGTATCCCACGCCGGTTGCGATGACGCCCGCCGACATCGAGAGGGCCATCGGTGAGTACGGCGCGTGCGCGGCCCACGCGATCGACGCGGGCTTCGACGGCGTCGAGATCCACGGCGCCAACGGCTACCTCGTCGATCAGTTCCTCAACACCGGCGCAAACGCGCGCACGGATGAGTGGGGTGGAACCGTCACGAACCGCACTCGCTTCGCGCTCGAGGTCACGCGTCGCGTCGCCGAGAAGATTGGCGGCGACCGCACGGGCATCCGCCTGTCTCCGTACGGCGCCTTCAACGGCATGAAGGCCGACGACAAGATGGACGAGCTCTACATCGAGCTCGCGCGCGGCCTCTCCACGCTGGACCTCGCGTACGTCCACATCGTCGATCACTCGTCGATGGGCGCGCCCCACGTGCCGGAGAAGATCAAGCAGGAGATCCACGGCGCTTTCGGCGGAAAGCTCATCCTCTCCGGCGGCTACGACCTGGCGCGCGCGGAGAAAGATCTCGAGGCGAAGCACTGTGACCTCGTCGCGTTCGGCCGGCCCTTCCTCGGCAACCCCAACCTCGTGACGAAGCTGAAGGAGGGTCGCGAGCTGCGTCAGCCCGACATGAGTCGTGCGTACACGCCCGGCGAGAAGGGCTACACGGACTACCCGGTCGACTAGCAGCAGCGTCGAGCTATCGGTTACCCGGGTGTGCAAGGAGGCGCGCGGCAGAGCCAGCGTATCCGGGCATGCCCTTCGCGTCGTCCCCGAAGACCGGGTTCACGAGCGCCGAGGTCGAGCCCCGGCGCTGGCGTAGCAGAGAACGCGTCGACGACTCGTCACGACCACGAGCATACGCGCTACGTTGCACGCATGAATGCGTACGCGCTGCCGCGCCCCGCGATCGACGACGAGGAAGGGGGGCATGTACCCGAGGGTCTACGCGTGTACGACGCGCACGTGCACCTGTTCCCCGATCGGGTGTTCGAGGCGATCTGGCGGTGGTTCGACGCGCACGCGTGGCCCATCCGCTACCGGCTGCACGCCGAGCAGGTCGTGGAGTTCCTGCTCGCGCATGGCGTCGCTCGCTTCACGGCGCTGCACTACGCGCACAAGCCCGGCATGGCGCGCGCGCTCAACGCATTCGTCGCCGAGCTTGCGCGCGCGCACTCGCAGATCGTCCCGTTCGGCACCGTGATGCCGGGTGAGCCCGATGCGGAGGCCGTGGTGAAGAACGCCTTCGATCTCGGCCTGCGCGGGCTCAAGCTGCACTGCCACGTGCAGAAGCTCGCGGCCGATGACGCGCGCCTCGATCCCATCTATGCGCTGTGTGCGAGCGCGCAGCGGCCGGTCGTGATCCACGCGGGTCGCGAGCCGGCGTCGCCGGGCTATGGCCTCGACGTGCGCGGCCTGTGCGGCGCCCAGCAGATCGAACACGTGCTGCAGCGCCATCCGACGCTCACGCTCGTGGTGCCGCACCTCGGCGCGGACGAGTACGACGCGTACCTGCAGCTGCTCGATCGCCACGAGAACCTGTACCTCGACACGACGATGGCGATCGCCGGCTTCTTCGACGAGGACCCGCCGGGCAAGCTGTTCCCCGGCCGCGCCGATCGCCTGCTCTTCGGCACCGACTTTCCGAACCTTCCGTACGCGTGGGACCGCGAGCTGAAGCGGCTGCTTCACGCCGTCCCCGACGCGAAGGATCGCGACGCGCTGCTGTGGGGCAACGCGTCGCGGCTCTACGGGTAGCGGCTACCCGACGAGCTTGTCGACGAGCGCGACGTACGCCTCCATCGCCTGATCGCGCGAGAGACCCTTGCGCTTCGCCCACGCGTCGTACTTCGCGCGGCCCTTGAGGTCCAGCATGCCGGGGCGCTTGCCGTCGACATCGCCCATGGTGCCCTGCTTGAAGAGAGCGTAGAGCTCGAGCAGTGTGTCGGTGCCGGGCGCTGTCTTCAGCGTCTTGACTCGGTCCTGTGCGGCGGTGAAGCGCTCGGTCGGTGACATGTCGTTCAGCCCTTCTTCGACTTCGAGAGGAAGCGATCGATCTGCGTTCTGGCCTCGGGTGTGAGCGCGAGCTGCGAGATGCTGCGGCCCTCGCGATCGAGCTGCTCCGTGAGGCTCGCGCCCTCCATGGATTCGAGCAGGAGGCGCCGCGACGCCGCGACGCTCGGCCCCGGCAAAGCGCCGATCCCGACGGCGAGAGCGCGGGCGCGGGACACGAGCTGCGCATCCTCGACGACCTCCGTCACGAGGCCCCACTCGAGCGCGCGCGCGGAGTCGACGGTCACGTTGGTGAGGACCATCTGCTGCGCGCGTCGCACCCCGACGAGCTTCGGCAGCCAGAACGAAGTGGAGGCGTCCGGCGACAGACCGATGGCCGTGTACGCCGACTTGAACGACGCCGACCGCGCCGCGATGCAGAGGTCGCCCGCGATGGCGAGCCCCAGGCCACCGCCGGCCGCCGCGCCGTTGATGGCCGTGATGAGCACCGCGTTCATGCGCGCGAACGAGCTCAGCGCCGCGTGCAGGTGCATCGTGAGCTCGCGCAGCATCGGGGCGAGCGCGTCACCCGCGGAAACGAAGCTGCCGATGTCGCCGCCCGCGCAGAAGAACCGGGTGCCCGAGCCGGTGAGCACGACCGCACGAATGGACGCATCGGCCTCGCAGCGACGGCCGAGGTCCGCCAGCTCGAGCGCCATGGTCGCGTCGATCGCATTGGCGGAGTCGGGGCGATCGAGCGTTACCTGGAGCAGACCTTCGCCGAAGGTCTCCGTGCGCGTCGCGGTCATGTTCCAACACGTATCACTTCTTCACGAGCGGACCTACTCACGTCGCGATCGGCGAGACGACGGCGCGTCGCTTGCTAGGTCGGTTCGTCGGGCACCTTGCGGTGGGCCGCCGACAGCAGCCGCTCGATCCACTCGTGCCGGCAGCTCGTGCAGCGAACGAGCCAACCCGTCGCGGTCAGGACGTAGCGCAGAGGAGCATCACAGTCGCATTTCTCGAGCATGTGGGTAGGCCCGCAGATCGGATGCACACGACGCGGTCATCGCTTCTTCGAGGCATGATGCGCAGATGCGGATCTGGATGGCCGGCAACGTGAACGCGTCTCGCCTCGGGGCGGAGGCACGACGATGACGTTCAAGGCGTACCGGAGCTTCGACGAGGGCGGCAAGGTCACGAGCCGCTTCGTGGACATGACGATCGACGAGCTCGATCAGGGCGAGGTCGTCCTTTTTGCCGAGCACTCGACCATCAACTACAAGGACGCGTTGTCGCACGACGGTAGCGGCAGGATCATGCGCAAGTTCCCGACGAACGCGGGCATCGACGTCGCGGGGACGGTCGAGTCGTCGCGGGATTCGCGCTTTGCTGCGGGCGATGAAGTGCTCGTCACGGGCTACGACCTCGGCGTCGCGCACGACGGTGGCTATGCCGAGCGCGTGCGCGTGCCGGCCGACTGGGTCGTGAGGCGTCCAGAAGGCATGTCGTCGTTCGACGCCATGACGCTCGGCACCGCCGGCTTCACGGCCGCGCTCGCCATCGAGCTGATGATCCACAACGGGCTGCGCCCGCAGAACGGACCGGTGGCGGTGACGGGCGCGACCGGCGGCGTGGGCTCGGTGGCGGTGGAGATCCTGGCGACGCTCGGGCACCACGTCGTCGCGATCACGGGTAAGGCAGAGGAGGAGGCATACCTGCGCGAGATCGGCGCGCAGGAGATCTTGCTGCGCAGCAACATCGACCTGACGAAGGTGCGCGCCCTCGACAGGGCGACATACGCGGGCGCGGTCGACAACCTCGGCGGCGACATGCTCGCATGGCTGCTGTCGATGCAGAAGGTCGGTGGTACCGTCGCTGCGGTCGGCCTCGCCGCAAGCCACAAGCTCAGCACGACGGTGATGCCCTTCATCCTGCGCGGTGTCCACCTTCTCGGCACCGACAGCGTGAACTGCCCGATGCCGACGCGACAGCGCGTCTGGGCAAAGCTCGCCGCGGAGTGGAAGCCGGAGCGCGTGCAGAAGGCGGTACGAACCATCGACCTCGACGAGCTCCCCGGACACTTCGCTGCGTACCTGGAAGGCAAGGTGCGCGGCCGGATGGTGGTGAAGATCGGGTAGCCGTTGAAGTGTGAACCCTGTCGCATCTCGCGTGAACGCGGGTTCACTCTTGCTGTCCAACGCGCCGAGATCTCGCGACGGCTCGCAGGTCCGCGCCTTGCTTGACCGCGACGCATGACGCTTTCCATTCGCTCCGTGCTCGTGTTCGCGCTCTTCGGGGGATGCGCGACGACATCCCAGATGCCCGCTGTCCCCGCCGTGCCGCTCGAGCAGCAGGTCGATCAGCAGATGAGCGCGCAGGCTCCGGGCGCGATGCGCGTCGGTCCGATGTTCTCGGGCAGCGGTCCGAAGATGGACTTCACGGTCCAGCTCGAGCGCGGCAACTGCTACTGGTTCTCCGGCGTGACCGACGACAGCGGCGAGAAGCTCTCTTTGTACCTGTGGGGCCCTCCGTACTCGCGGCGCCTCACCGACGCGCGCTCACCGACGGCGTCCGCGACGATGGGCCACTGCCCGGTCGTGAGCGGCATGTATCACTTCCAGGCGAAGACGCGGCGCGACGGCACGTTTGTCGTCGGTGTGTACGCAAAGCCAGCCCCGGAGGGCTCGCTCCCGCCGATGGCCGCCGCCTACGCGACGCCGTATGCGCAGCCCGTGTACGCGCAGCCCGTGTACTCGGACGGCTGCTGCGGCGGCGGCGCGGTCGTCGTCGGTGCACCGGCCAATGGCGCGGTCTCGACGCAGCCGACGGAGTGCCGCATGGGCACCGACGGCATGAACAGCTGCGGCTACAACTGTCAGCTCGGCTCGAACGGTCACTTCTACTGCGCGAGCATCCCCGGCGGCCGCTGCGCCTTCAACTCCGACGGGACGTGGTCCTGCCCCTGACCTACAGGGGTCGCGCGCAGCGAATCCCCAGCGAGAACATGCGCCCGTCCGGCGAGCCGCCGCCGCGGACGGCGGTGCGCAGGTTCGCCGCACCGCTCGACGCGGCCCCTCCTCGTGCGACCCGCGCCGTGGCGGCGCCCTGGATGGTCGACGCGCAGTCCACGCAGGGCACGTCATAAATGGTCTGCTTCCAGTCGAAGCTCCACTCGAACACGTTGCCGCCCAGATCCGACTGGCCCCACTTGCCATCGCCGAGCGTGTCGAGACCGACGTTCTGCACGGCCCCCAGCATGTCGTTCACGCAGTGCACGTTGTTGCCGCCACCGCCTGCGTTGTAGTTCGCGTAGCTGCACGACAGCGTGAGCGACGCCGCCGGGACCGACCACGGATACGCGCGCTGATCGGTTCCGCCCGTCGCTGCGTAGTTCCACTCGGCCTCGGTCGGCAGGAAGGCACCGTCCCAGGCGCAGAACGCAAACGCCTCGTACCAGGTCACGCAGTTGATCGGCTGGTCCTCCTGCGCACCAACGGCATCGGTCCAGCTGCTGCGACCGCTGGTGTCGCACACGAGCGCGCTCCGCAGCGCCGTCGGACTCGCGGTGAGATTGACGTTCCATGATGCCTGCCAGCCGCTGCCGGTGAGGTGCGGATTGGAGCCCGAGCCAGCGAGGGGAGGCGTGGCCTGGGTCGCGTTGCCCATCGTGAGGAAGCGGCGGAACCGGCCCACGGTGACCTCGTACTTGTCGAGGCGGAAGCTGCTCACGGTCGCCTGTGCGGCAGTGCTCGGATACATCCCGTCCGTGGCGAAGTCGCGCCCTCGGAAGTACGTGCCGCCGGGCACGATCGGGCTGTTGCAGCAATTGTCCGCGAGGGTCTTGCCGCAGTTGGTCGCGAGCGTGGTGCAGCTCGGGGTGGCGGCGGGAGCGAACGCGAGATCGGCGGACGCAGGCAGGGCGAGATCGGCGAGCGCCACGTTGCTGAAGTCGTCCGATGGCATCACGTCGTCCGGTGACGACGCATCGAAGACGCCGAGGTCGACGTCGTTCGTCGCGAGCGCGACGTCGAGGACGAGGCACGAACCCGTCGCCGTGGCGGTGGTCGTGCCCGACGCGATCCGATCGCCGCCCCTGACCGCGACCAGGTCGACGGTGACGCTCATGCCCTTTGGATACGTGGCGAAGTCGAGCTCGATGGACGTGTTGCCGGTTTTGCGCGTGACGTTCCGCATGACCGCGGAGCCGCCTGCGACCGACAGCGCGACCTCGATCGTGTCGGCCGCCATCGCGCTGTCCGGAAGCGAGTAGCGCAGGAACGCCGTACCGTTCTTGCACGGGTCGGTCGAGCAGGCGACGAGCAGCAGCGCTGTACAGGCGAGCGCGCGCATCAGAACGTCACCGTGGAGTCGGCGTGCGGAGCGTGCGAGCGCGTGAGGCCGACGCCGAGACCGATCCCGAGGCCCAATCCGAGCGCGATCCCACCTCCGACAACCCCCCACACCCACGCGCGTCGATGATGTGCGGGTTTGTCTTGGACGGGATGCGCGACGAGCACGGTGGCATCGGCAGGGGTCGGCTCGAGCGTAGCGCCCTCGGCCACTGTGGGTACGTCGGTCGGCGTGCTGAGCTCCGCGATCCGATGCTCGACGTCTGCGCGGTTCGTCGCACGGGGCGACTTGCGCAGGTAGCTCCGGTAGGCATCGACAGCAAGCGCGCGGTCGCCGAGCGCGCGCTGACACTGCGCGATGTTGTAGAGGATGTTCGGATCGTCCCACGCGAAGTAGGCGCGCTTGAACGCCTCGAGGGCATGGCCGAAGTCGGCGACGTCGTAGAAGTGCGATCCTTCCGTGAAGGCTTTGCGCGCCGCGTCCTTGTCGGTTGCATGGACCTCTGGACTCGATCCCACGATCGCCAGCAAGCAGAACAGGGCGACAAGCCTACAAGAGTGAAGCATCTTGGTTCCTCCCATGACGGTGTGACGCGCGTCCACGGGCGACGCCGGCGTCCATGCTGCCCCGGCGCACGCGGCGCCGTCAAAGCCGAAGCGCAGCCCGCCCGAGAGGGTCGAGGGAGAAACCAAGAGGGTGTGGTCAAAGACGTCGTCGACGCGGTAGCTTCACCGCGTTCAGCGCCCGTAGCTCAGATGGATAGAGCATCGGCCTTCTAAGCCGGTGGTCGTGGGTTCGATTCCCGCCGGGCGCGCTGTAGTTCTTCCACGCAAGTAGCCGGTGATCCCTGAAGAAAGCGCGCACGGGACGGGTGACGAAGAAGCCGGCAAAGGATGGCAAAACCGAGCAGGAAACGGGTTCTTTGCCCGACCTTTGCCCGACGCATATTTCAGCGATCCCATCCCAAGAAGTCTGAAAACACGCTGGCCGGCCGATCGCTATCCTCGTAGTGGAGCACGAAGCTCTCGTCGAGAAAGAGGACACGGCAGATGCTGCGGAGCGTGCGCGAATACTCGACGTCGTGGAGTCGCTCGGCGGCTGGGTCTCCGAGACCCTAGCGAGCGAGCCAACAGTCTATCTGAGGGACTTAGACGACAGGCCCAATCCTGGAAACATGGAGGCACGGCTCACGCACGAGCTGCGGTCCGTCGAGTATCGGTCCTACGAGCGTCAACGAGCGCAGCCGCTTGCGCTAATCGACATGGAGGCGAGCTTGATCCACGACGATGATCTGCGTGTCGATGCCGCGATGCTCGCAGCGAAGACATTTGTCGTGGAGCGCTTCGCCGAACTTCAATCATCGGGAGCTCGAATCCCGACGGCGCTCCGCATGGCTACTGACGCTCTGTCGAGATACACGCCATCCCCGTTCAAGGCGCGACCCGCGGGCACGCGCACCAAGGGCGACCAGTCGGCACAGCCGAAGCGGTGAACGCTGTAATTGCGGAGCTGGTCGACCTCTGCTGGCTGACCGTGAAGCAGCACTACAGCCTCGTCGAAATATCATCAATCCTGGCGCAGCGATATCGCGTCATCATGTCCACGAAGAATGTAGCTCGCGCGATCGACAATATTCGCCGAGCGGACGAGAAAATGGTTCTGGGGGCACCCTGGATAAAGGGCATCCCGCCGACCTGATAGCCCCCGGACTTAAAGGGCCTTTGTAAACGAGGCGACGATTGAGCATTTATCAGTCAGCAACTGACTGGAGATGCCAATGACGCCGACCATCGTTCCACTGTATCTGACCTTGCCGAGGCTGCTGAGGTCGCGCGGGTCAAGCCGAAGACCGTCGCGTACTGGATCTACGCCGGGCTGTTGCCGGCCACGAAGCGGGGCAAGCACCGCCTCATCAAGCGCGACGTACTCGTGCGCTGGCTCGACGGGGAAGACGTCCGCGCCGTTGCTGTGGGTGCCCGATGACCGCGCCGAAGCGCCAGGCGTCGGGGCCGCTCCGGGCGTCGCCTGAGCCCTCCTCGAGGGTTGAGTCGACGGTCGTGCCGGTGAGCAGGACGAACATCGCCAACGGGCTGCTCACCGCGTGGGCCCGCACGGATCTCGGTGACGCGATTGCCGACCTCGGCGACCCGACTCTCAACGTGGCCGTGGCGCGTGTGCTGTCGCGCCTGGTCGCCATTCGTGACGGAGAAGTCTGATGTCTGGCCGAACAGCTCACATGATATCCGCTCACGAGGCGGTGCTCCTGCGGATCGATCGGGTACTGGCGTCGTAGGGCCTGTTCGAGGAAAGCACCATCGCTGGTGGTGAGCGCCGCGCCAGGCTGGTTCGCAAGGTGCCTGTCCAGCTCGAGCTGCTCCGTGCGTGTCCCTGGGTGACCGAGAGGCGCGTCCTCCGACGAGCGCGAGACCGCTCGCCATGTCGTACGAAACCAGTGCGGAGCGGCAGAACAACCCACGCGGCCAACTCCGTCTCGCTTTGCCGCCGATCCAACGCAATAGACCCACGGTTTTCACCATTGCTCAGTTCAAATGTCCTACTCTCCTCGAGCGATGTCAGGAGCCGTCATTCCGAACCGAACCGCCCTCGTTCTCGCGGGAGGCGCGGCGCGCGGCGCGTACGAAGTGGGGGTCGTCCAGTACGTCCTCGAAGCAGTGGGCCGCGCGCTCGAACGAGATCTGCGTTTCGACGTCGTCTGTGGAACGTCGGTCGGAGCGTTGAATGCGTGCGGCCTCGCGGCCTTCGCCGATCGCGGCCCGACGCGGGCAGCGCACCTCGTGGATACCTGGACCAAGCTCGACGTCAGGGAGCTCGTGAAGCCCGACCTGAAGAGCGTTCTCCGGATGGGAGCTCGGCTCCTTGGAAGGTCTTCGGCGCGCGGAGACGTTCCGATTCGTGAAGGCGGAGTCCTCGCCCCAGAAGGTCTCGAGAAGCTCGTCGACAGAGCAGTTCCGTTCGATCGAATCGAAGCGAACTTGAACGCAGGGCATCTCCACGCACTCACGGTGTCGACGACGCACGTCGCGACCGGACGCACGGTCGTCTATGTCCAATGTCGCGGGCTCGATCTACCGAGGTGGAGCGAAGATCCGACCACGGTCGCGCGCGCCGCGAAGATCACCGCACGTCACGCGCTCGCATCGGCGGCGATTCCTATTCTCTTTCGTGCGGTCGAACTCAATGGTGAATATCACTGCGACGGAGGATTGCGTCAGAACGTCCCGCTCTCTCCCGCGCGAAGGCTCGGTGCCGGGCGCGTTCTCGTCGTGAATCCTCATTTTATCTCGACGACACCGCTCGATGACAGGGGCGCGGACGATTTATTTCCAGGACCCTTCTTTTTGATAGGTAAAACGCTCAACGCACTCCTGCTCGATCGCATCGATACCGACCTGTCGCGCCTTGAAACCATCAATCGGATCCTGGCCGCGGGTGCGCGCGTTGCAGGTGATGGGTTCATCGCGGCGCTCAATGCCGAGATGGGCTTCGCGCCAAAACAGGGATTCAGTCCGATGCGTGCGCTCCTCGTGCGGGCGTCGGAGGACATTGGCAAGATGGCCGCAGAGTTCGTTCGCTCGCCCGCGTTCGCGAAGATCGGGGGAATCACGGGTCGGCTCATGCGTCGAATCGCCGAGCCAGATTCACGCAGCGAAGCCGACCTGCTCTCTTATCTATTGTTTGACGGCAATTTCGCGGGTCAATTGATCGAGCTCGGGCGCTCGGATGCGAAGCGACGCCACGAGGAGCTTTGTAAGTTTTTCGCGTGATCCCGATGCTCTGCTCCGCTCCCTCGGACCAATCAATTCATGAAAGTGCCGCGCCGGTCGTTGTCAGATGGGTGTCGTGATGCTCGCGCACCCGCCTGAGTCGTGATATAAGAAAATGCCTTTTGGAGAACCGGATATCTTCTCCAACACCAAGTTGATCCTGGCGCTGATCGTGTTTCCTGTCGTGCTCGTGATCTACATGTTTTCGAGCTGCGATGTTCGCAAGCGCTCCGCGAAGCGCGCGTGCAAGGCTGGCGACGTGTAGCAGTGCCTCGACGTGGCGAAGTACTACGAGATCAAGAGCGAGGGCAAAGGCATCATCAATTTCGCAATGAGCAATCCCGATACGGCAACCGTGTACTACTTCCACACGTGCGAGCTCGAATCATCGGTCGGCTGTGACGGCATGATGAGTGTGGTGTAAACGATCTGAATCGTCCCGGGTTCTCCGGAGGCTCGGTTCTGTGAGTCAGGCTGCTTTCGCCTGACTGTTCTGCGCTTGATACCACTTCGCCTCGTACTCCGCGGGTGGCACGTAGCCGATGGGCTCGAGCAAGCGGCGGTTGTTGAACCAGTCGACCCATTCCAGCGTCGCGTACTCGACCGCATCGATGTTGCGCCATGGGCCGCGCCGACGGAACGCGTCACCGACGCTGCCGACCGAGCGTTCGAGGCCAGCTTTGGCGAGCCGCTCGGTGTAGCGAAGCAGCGCGCGACAAACTTCTTCTCTCGCAGCAGCTGCCTCCAGGCCTTTTTGGCGCCGTACACGCCGTCGTGGCTCGCCTGGTGCACGCGCTTGATCTCGACGCCCAGCCTGTCGTCGCGCTTCGCGCGCGCAGGACGCCGGGAAGGATCGCGGCGGCGCGCTGCATGCTCGAAGTACGTCGACGGGGCGATCGGCAAGACCTTGCGGATCGGCTCGACCCCGTACGTGCTGCGATGCTGGTCGATGAAGTCGACCATCACCGAGGTCGGCGCTCGAGATCCGCCGCAGCGAAATACGCCGACGCCTTCCGCAAGATCTCGTTCGAGCGCTTCAGCTCGCGATTCTCTCGCTCGAGCGCCTTGAGGCGCTCCTGCTCGGTCGTCGTGACGCCAGGCCGACTGCCCGTGTCACGCTCGGTGCGCCGCATCCATCGTCGTAGCGTCTCGGGCGTGCACCCGATCTTCGGCGCGATCGCCACGACTGCCGCCCACTGCGACGCGTGCGCCGGTGCCTGCTCGAACACCAAGCGCACTGCGCGCTCCTGAACCTATGTCGAGTGCTTGCTCTTTCGTCCCATGGCTCCATCCTCTCGACCTATGGAGCCTCCGGGAATCCCGGGGCGATTCAGAACATCCAGCCGTCGATCTCGAGGATCGGCACGGCGTGCTCGTGCACCTACGCCGCGAGAAACGTGTCGGCGCCATATGCCGGGTCGAGGCCTGCGCGCGCCGTAGGCGCCATGCTCAGCACCGCAGGCACGGCCCACAGCCTGAGCGTGTCGATCTGGGATACGGGGACGTGCTCCTTGGCGAGCAGGGCTTCGACCTCGCGCATCACGGCCGTGGCACGTGCTTACGCAAGGAGTCGCCGGCCGGGTAGCGACCGAGCTGCATCATCGCGCCCATCGCTTTGGCGATGTCGGACGGATCAGCCTCGAGCGCCACGCGTTTGCACTGCGCAAGCGCCGTCTTCACGGCATGCGAAAAAGGCGTCTGCGTGCTCGTCGACACGTGGATGGTGCCGAAGAGGTAGAGCATCGGCGACCCTGCCTTGTGGACGCTGTAAAGGATGCCCCGCGTTCCAGGCTGCTCCGCGAACATCGGCGACTCGGCCCATGCGGTCGAGACGAGCGCACGGGTGACGAGAGCTCCGAACGCGAGGCGCATGCTCGCGGCGATACGAACCTTACTTGTCCAGCGCGGCCTTGATGACGTTGATGCCGACCGCGCCGGAGGCGCTCTGATCCTGATTCAAATGCAGAACGACGCCACCACGGGTGACCTCCAGCTGCGGACCGCTCGAGGCCTTCATCATGCACGACACGGTCTTGATCTTCGATTGAAGCGCCTTCTTGTACGGAGCCGACTTGCAGATCTCTTTGAGGTCGTACGTGAGCTCCGAGCACACGGTGCCTGGCGCCTGTCGCGTGAAGTGGCTCGCGTCATAGTTCTCGAAGTCCGTCTTGATGGTGTCGAACTTCGTACCGCAAGCGGCATTGATCTCGGTGGTCATGCTCTTCGCCATGACATCGAACTTCGTCTTCGCCTCCTCCTGTGCCGGCTTGAGGTCGGCGGCATACGCGACAGAGGCCAGTGCGACGGGTGCGAGGAGTGCAAGAAACATCGTGGCTTTCATTCGGTCTCCTGGAGGGCGCTGACTGTAGGCTGGTCACTCGGAGGTCGTCAATTTCGAGGATCCGCCGCCGCACAAAGGCTCAGCGTGGCCGCGCGCCACGGCGCATCGAGCTCCGAGCTCCGATGTAGGTCCAATCATTTCGAGTTTATGCGCGCGTCGGATTCGGACGATTCAGGCGTCGCTCGCGCAGATCTCGCGCGTGGTGGAGGCGCTGCCGGCGGGACGGCCGATCCACGTTCACATCGCAGAGCCGCTCGGCGAGGTGGAGCAGAGCCTGGCGTTCTCGGGCGTGAGGCCCGTGCGCTACCTCATGGATCACGTCGACGTCGATGCGCGCTGGTGTCTCGTGCACGCGACGCACCTCGACGACGCGGAGATCGACGCGCTGGCGGACAGCGGCGCCGTTGCAGGGCTGTGTCCGACAACGGAGGCGAACCTCGGCGACGGCGTGATCCCGCTGTCGCGCTACCTCGAGCGCGGCGGCCGCATCGGGATCGGCAGCGACAGCAAGGTCTCGGTGTCTCCCGTCGAGGAGCTGCGCTGGCTCGAGTACGGACAGCGGCTCGCGCAGCGCCGGCGCAACGTCGCAGCTCCTGGGCCGCTTCGTGTTCTGCGGCAACGACAACCTCGTCAAGCACGTGTGCGTGGGAGGTCGCTGGGTCGTACGCGACGGCGCCGCGATCGCCGAGCGCTACCGACGAGTGATGAGCGAGCTGCGCCAGACGTGCGCATCATCCGCCGCGTGAGCCCCACCCCGGCGCGCTGGAAGAACGGCGGTGGCTCGACGATCACGATCGCGGTCGAGCCTACCGGAGCGAGCCTCGACGACTTCGACTGGCGCGTCAGCCTCCGACGATCGACCGCGACGGCCCGTTCTCCCGCTTCCCCGGTGTAGACCGGAGCCTGGCGCTCGTCGAGGGCGCCGGTGTCGCGCTCGACATCGCAGGACGCCGCATGGAGCTGGCGACGAGCTCGCTGACCTTCGTCTTCGTTGCAGCGGGCATGCACGTCGAGGTCGAATCAGAGGGCGAGCGAGCCGACCTCACGCTGAAGGACTCGGTGCTCGTCGAGTCCGCGTACGTCGTCGAGGCGTCGTGCGCAGTGCTGCTCGTGGCGACCGTGACCCGAGTGCGAAGCCGTGTCGGGGCGCACTTGTTCGAGGCGCCCGCCGAAGCGTCAGCGACCGCGTCGCCATCGTTGGGTACGCCAGGCACACCGATCGCAGGGAATGGTGAGACCGGGCCTCGCAGTCCCAAGCACGCTATTGCGACGCTCGGGCTGACCTTTCAGGATCTGACGATCCCGATCGCACCGCAGGTTGGCAGCGCGTCGAGAACCGGGATGGTGTGCGCGACGTCGGAGTCGTTCCACGGCTCGGACCGCGTCGTGAGCGGGGTCATCGAACGAGCCTCGCTCGACGAACAGGACGGATCGCACAGATGAACAGTCTGTTCGAACAGTTGCTCGACAACTTGTTCGACCGGCGTCGAACAGGAAGAATGACATTGGAATTACTGATGAATACGCGGTGCCGTGCCGGCACGGACGCTGCAATTACGCCTCTCCATGATGACGCGCATCGCAAGCCTCACCGCAACCATGACCCTCACCCTGTCCCTGGCCGGATGTGCCGGCGGCCAGTTCTCGACCGGGTCGGATTCGAGCAACAGCCAAGGCCTGCGACAGGAGCTCGAGCACAAGTTCCGCTCCTTCGACGTCATGCGCCTCGATGCCGCTGCGCTGGCCGATTCGATCAAGGTGAACCATTCACTCACGCTGATCAGCGAGTCATCGGCCTACGAGCTGGTGCTCGAGCCGCGCAACATGCGCAGCGCGCGGTACTACGCGGAGGACACCGCCGCGGACGGAACTCACCGCGTCGATGTTCCTGCACCCACGCTGTACAAGGGCACAGTGCGAGGGCAAATCGGCTCGCAGGTCCGGCTCAGCGTGGGCCCTGATGGCATCGAGGGCTATTTCACCGTCTCCGGTAAGCGCACGTATGTGCAGCCGGCTGTTCGGTACGCGAACTCGGCGATCGCGGGTGACGCCGTGCTCTATCGCGATGGCGCTTACATCGCGGGCGGGAGCCTCGACAGCGACACCGTGCCGGCGCTCCTCACCCTAGGCAGCGAGCAGGTCGCGACGGCCGAGGCCGCCACGGTCAATCAATTCCACGTCCTAGAGATCGCAACGGAGTCCGACTACAGCTGGGTGACGCAGAAGGGTGGCGCCGACGCAGCCAACGCCGCGGCCGCGCGCATCCTCAACATGGTCGAGGGCGTCTACGAAGACGAGCTCGGGATCACGATCGACATCGTCTACCAGCACACCTGGACCACCCCCGATAGCTACAACCCGACCTCGACGGACACGCTCATCAAAGATGTCCGCTCGTACTGGAACGCCGTCCTGCCGAAGTCAGCAATCCCACGCGACGCCGTTCACATGTTCACGAACCAGGCCTCCGCGCACAACGCCGGCTTGGGGTACGTGGGCGTCGTCTGCCAGAACCCCAGCGACGGGGACGCGTCGTACGGCGTGTCCGGCTTCGTCGGCGACGCCAATGGTGCGTGGGAGCCGCTCCAGTTCATGCTGACCGCCCATGAAATCGGTCACAACCTCGGTGCGCAGCACGTCGAGGCGGACGCCGGCTGTGGCAACACCGTCATGAACGCCACGCTCACCGATACCGCCGCCTTCGTCTTCTGCCCGGCTTCGCGAACGACGGTGCAGGGCTACGTCACGCAGTACGGGGCATGCCTCGCCGTGCGAACCATCGAAAGCTGCACCCCGCAGACCTGCGCGAGCCAGGGCAAGAACTGCGGCGCTGTCGCCGACGGCTGTGGCAACACGCTCGACTGTGGCGGCTGCAGCGCTGGCCAGACCTGCGGCGGCAGCGGGACAGCGAACGTCTGCGGCGGCTCATCGGCGCCGCCCGCGGTGTATCAGGAGCAGTGGGGCGCAAATGGTGACCGGCCGCTGGCGGCCAACCTGCTCGGCGGCGGCACGGACGAGCTCACCGTTTTTCGCGCCAGCGACGGCATCTGGTACACGCACGAGCTCGGCGATGTGGCGGGTGCACGCTACTCCTCGTGGGGCTACGCTTCGGATGTCACCGTCACCGCGGACTTCGAAGGCGCCGGCTACGATCAGCTCGGTCAATTTCGTGACGGCATCTGGTACGTGTTCGACCTCGTCTCGGGCCAGACGAGTGCGCGAAATTGGGGCCAGGCGGGCGACATCCCGGTCGCAGGCAACTTCCGCGGCGCCGGCGCTGACCTCGCTGTCTACCGCCCCACCGATGGCAAGCTCTACGTGACCAGCTACGCATCGCAGGGCGTCGTCCAGATCGCGGTGGGCTACGGTGCGGTCGAGCACGTGTTCGCGGGCTCGTTCCTCGGCGACGGCAAGGATGAGGTCGCGCTGTACGGCGCGGGGCAGTGGACCATCGTCGACGTGGCCTCCGGCAACGTGCGCGCTGCGAGCTGGGGCCAGAACGGCGACAGCGCGGTGCCCGGCCGTTACTTCAGCGGCAGCAAGATGGCGCTCGGGGTCTTCCGCGGCGACGGAAACCTGTATGCCCTCGAGCTCGACGGGGCCAGCACGACCCTCACGTTCGGCGCGTCCACCGACATCCCGCTCGCCGGCGACTTCCTCGGCGAAGGCAAGGATCAGCTGGCGATGTGGCGGCCGAGCACCGGCACCTGGTTCATCAAGCGCTAGCGATTGAACGTTGCACGGCAAAGTAAGGAGAGCGAATGACCGAAGCACCGAGGAAATGGACTGTAGAAGAAGCGCTGCAGGTGATGGACGCCGAGGGTCTGTACGCGGATATGTTACCGAACGAAATCGACGGTCTGTGGTCGATCTGCCTCAGCGACGAGAGGGGCAACGGCATCGAGTACATCGAGTTCACCGACGAGAGCGAAGCCGAGGAGTTCTCCGTCGCGCTCGGCGCTGCCATCGTGGCGAGATCGCCTGAACCGCCTCTCCCTTGAGTCGCGATCGGCGCCTGCCGTGGGCGGGGCTGATGAGGCGCACGCGGCGCAGCGCGGGAGGCGACGAGGCAGCAACCCCGGCACGGGTGTCAAACGATCCCAGGACCTGACCCCTTTACGACACTAAAACTGACCCACCATTCGTTCAGTGATCAGGTCTTCCGGCCCGAGCCCAGGAGGCTTGCCTTCTTCTGCTGCTTGAGGCGATAGCTCTCGCCGTTCACGACGAGCGTGTGGCTGTGGTGCAGCAGTCGATCGAGCACGGCTGCCGCGATCATCTCGTCGCCGAAGACGTGGCCCTATTCGGTGAACAGTCGCACGTCGGTCGAAGCGCACTCAAGCTTCTTCACGAATACAGATTTAATAGATATTAAACAAAGACGGGGTACAGACGCATGACGCAAACAGCAGTATCGTCACGGTCGATGGCAAGAGCGCCCAACAGACCCAAGAAGGGCGAAGCATTCAGGTTGAACCTCGTGCTGCCTGGTGAGCTCGTCGCCGCGGTGGACGAGTTCGCTCGCGAGATGGCGTCAGCGGATCAGTACCGTCGCGATGTGACTCGCACGGACGCGTTCAAGATCTTGCTCGTCGACGGACTCAAGAGCCGCGCGAAGAAGTAACGCGTCGCTCGCACATTCGGCGCTTCGACGAGCGCGACCCATGCTTCCGCACGCGTATCCGCGGGAGCATGACGGCACGCCTACGCCCAGAAAATGAGCACCTCATGTCACGCGCAAGCCGAACTGGCGCCGGCGGTCTGTCGAAGAGGACTCCTGTCCTTCGACGCGAGAGGCAAGAAGCTCTCCAAGGCAGAGTTTCTCGCGATGAGCACGCGGGAGGATCTCGTCACGAGAGAAGATCGGTACGCCATCGATCTCCGCTGGATCGCCCCCCGCACCGGACGCCCCATGCGTCACACAGAGCTGCTCGCGCCCAATCTGTCGGCCGCCGCGGCGAAACAACGAGCTGGGGAGATCCTCAACGCTGCGCACGCGGGAAAGTTCGAGAAGCACCCGGAGCAGCCACGACGGCTCGGCGACGCGCTCGATGAGTACCTGCTGTGTGGGCCAAAACCAACCGCCCGAAGACGTTTGAAACGCGCACGAGCTTGGCGAACGTCGTGCGCGCGCACTTCGGAAAGGACGTTCGGCTCACCCCGACGGCTGTCTCACGCGCATTCCGCCGTGCCGTGCTGACTGCGGGGATCACCAACTTGCGGTTCCACGACATGCGACACGACTTCGCGACCAAGGTTCGTCGCGCGGGGGCGGCATCGACGTGATCAAGGAGCTGCTCGGGCACTCCGACGCGAAACTCTTGCAAGCCGCTGTCGCGAACCTCTCTGCTCCCATTTCCGGATTTTTTGGACGATGCCATTACGAGCAAGCGCAAGCGCGCGAAACTGAGAGCGGTTTCCTGAGGTCGCATCCGTTCTTGTAAGCCGGTGGTCGTGGGTTCGACTCCCGCCGGGCTCGCTGTAGGGTACGAGACAGGACGCGGACACTTCGTCGACTGGAACTCCGATTACGTCGACCTCACCACCCGCTAGAAGATCGCGGGACGCCATCACGGCGGCGTGACGCCGCGCGCGGTGTTCTCCTCGACGCGAGCCTGGACACCGATCGGGCCGGACTGCGACGAGACGACGTCATAGCCCTCGTCGTAGTGAGCGTGGAGCTGCGCGACGGTCGGGGCAGGCGCGTTGTCGTAGATGAACGCGCGCACGCCCGCGGGGTGCAGGCGGTCCGCCACCAGGGTCCCGATCGCGACTCCGGGATCGATCTCGTACATGAAGCCGCGCGGGTTATTCGTCGCGAGCAGGCCGTCGATGTCGGAGAGCGTGCTGGCGACGTTGATGACGTAGTACACGGTGTCTGCGCCCGGCAGCGTCGGGATCAAGGTCTCGAAGCGCTGCGGCGTGTCGACCTCGATGAACGCGAAGTCCTCCGCGGCCTGGGCGTGGATCTCGGCGATCGTGCGCGCGTAGTCGTCGGGAACCTTGACGCAGAGCTGCACGACCATCTTGCCGCGCAGGTAGCCGAGGACGTCGTCGAGCCGCTGGAACGTCTCGGTCGTCGACGGGAAGCGGTGACAGGCTGTGACCTCGGCCGCGGTCATCGTCTCGATCTTCTTGTTTATGCAGTCGAGCGACTCGTAATAAAGGATCGGGCTCGAGTGCGCGATCACCGGGATGCCGTCGGCGGAGACGCGCACGTCGATCTTGACGCCGTCGTTGCCATCGGCGAAGGCGGCGGCGAGTGCGGCGTTCGAGTCGTACGGCTTCGTCTTCGAGTCCCATGCGCCGCCGTGGGCGACGGCGAGCACCCGCTTGCAGCTCGCGTCCGTCCAGCACGTGCCGAGCGAGTTGCGGTACGTGGCGCCGCCGTCGCCGGGCGCCTGGGCGTCACCCGGCGCGGCCTGCGCGTCGGCCGGCGCGGCCTGCGCGTCGGGCACGCTGGCGTCGGTGAGCGCGGCGTCGGCCGACGATCCTCCATCGCCGCTCTTGCCCGGGGACTGCGTGCAGGCCGTGCTCCCGAGCAGCACCACGATGGCGAGGTTGTGCGCGTTCATGCCTCGCGCATAGCACATCGAACCTCCGCGACGAAGCACCCCGTGCTCGCGTGCGCCGGCGTCTCCATGTCGCGCTCGGGGTTCCAAGGCCCTGCTAGATCGCAGAGCCAGCGCGGGCTATGGTCGCGCCGTCAAGTCGGCGTCGCGTCGACGGAAGGTGCCCCTCATGTCGATCCGCCAGATCAACGTCGTCGCCCTCGGTGCGCTGGTTTCCCTCCTTGGCTGTCACGGGAGCGGGCCGGCGTCCTCGATCGATCTGGGCGGCCTCGGTGACCTGTCGAGCAATACCGATGCCGCGTCGCCGCCCGGCGCGGATCTGGCCACGTCGGGCGTCCCCTGCGCCGGCAACGCCGCCTACTGCTCGGCCTGGAACGAGCGCGCCTACTGCGTCCTCGCGGCGGGCGGGCCGGTGTTCATGAAGGAGACCTGCGCACAGGGTTGCTTCCAGGGCGCGTGCGCGGCCACCCAGTGTGCCGACGAGTGCACGCTCGGCGTCAGCAACAACCTCGGGACCTGCAAGCTGTGGGACATGGTCTCCCAGAGCTACGTCACGCCCGATCAGACGAAGCTCCTCGATCGTGCCCGCGAGCACGGTCGCGTGACCCAGGAGATCACGGCGCCCGCGCTCGGGGCGATGATCAACCCGCACTACACCGACGCTAGCCACGTCACGCTCGAGTATTTCCGCGGCACCGGCGATGCCGCGATCTGGTCGGGCTCGTACCTCGCGGCGCAGAGCTGGCGCGTGCTCGCCACGGGCTCGCGCGACGCGGTCGACCAGGTCGCCGCCAAGGTGCAGATGCTCCACGACTGGTTCAAGGTCACCGGTGACGTCGGCTACGTGGCGCGCCTCGCCGTGCCGCGCGCCGCCGCGGTGCCACTGGAATACAACTGGCAGGGGCAGGACTACTGTCAGAATGGAATTCACTGCAACGTCGACTTCAAGGGCGCCAAGTGGGACTGGGTCGGCAACCTCTCGCGGGATCAGTACACCGGCGTGATGCTCGGGCTCGGCATGGCCTACCTCGCCAGCCCCGACGAGGCGATCCGCGAGCTCGCGCGGCAGGACGTGACCACCGTCGCGCTCGAGCTCGCCAAGAGCCGCACCTTCGCGGTCGCGGTGACCGTCGACGGGCTGCCCGTCTCGAAGACCATCACGCTCGAGAACGTCATCCTCGCACCGAGCGAGTATCAGAACGGCAAGCCGACCATCAACATCAACACGTCCAACCTCTCGAGCTCCGACGAGACGAACATGTTCGGGATACGCGAGTTCTTGCCCGACCTCTCGGTGATGGTGAAGCAGATCATCCCGCTCCTCACCGTGCCCTTCCCGCGCCCCTCGACGGCGATCATGCTCGGTGGCTTCTTCAACATCGCGCTCATGGCCTCGAAGGACGTGCCCGGCTACGAGACCACCTACGCGACGCTCAAGACCTACTACGACGCGCACGCCTCGGGCTGGCTCGATCTCGCGGAGACCTGGACGTACACCGGTAGCTGCAATGCCAAGTACTACCCGAACCACATCACCTACATCATGGCCTTCATGTGGGCGGCGCTGGAACAGGATCCCGTCAACAAGCCGCGGATCGTCGACAAGGTCCTCGACATGGCGATGTGGCAGGCCCTGAAGGATCACAAGAACAGCTACTTCGATTACCTGTGGGCCGGCACCCGCTCCATGAGCCCCGACCCGACGGTGGTCATGAACGCGAACAACCAGCTCGCCGGATTTCTGAACGCGCCGAAGGGCTTTCCGGCGCGTGACAACCTCGCGAGCTATCCACAGGATGCCTCCTGCCAGGTCGGCGGCTTCCCGGCGTCGACGATCGCCGTCGACGTGAAAGACCGCAACATCGACGACTTCATCTGGCAGCGCGGCGCGTGGCAGCTCGAGGCCGCGGGAGATCCGGACCAGCTGTTTCCGGCGACCGACTACCTGGCCGCGTACTGGGTGGCGCGCCGCTACAACCTCATCAGCGACGACCGGCCATCGACCTGCAATCGGTACGCGCCGTAGCGACCGAACCCGGACGAGGCACGTGCATGATCAGCCTCGCCCAGGACTCGATGCGGGCTTCACGCGTTCTCGGCGTCGTGCGCGTGACCGATGGCCTTCTTGAGCTTCGCGTCGAACTTGCTGACGTCGAAGTAGACCTTGCCGAACGCGACCTTCGTGACGGCCTCGACGGGGACGTAGTGCTCGCCGCTGTTCTCGACGTAGAGCGTGAGCTGACGCTTGTCCTTCGAGATGTCACGGACGGCGCCGAACTCCTCCTGCCCGTCGGAGAGGAACGCCTGGAAGCCTGCAGTGATGGTGTCGATCATGCGTGAGTCCTAGCACGCCCGACCGCGACGCGCGGCGCCTACGTCAAGGCGCTGTAGCAGCGGGCAGCATGACGGTCTCGAAGTACGCCTTTCCGTCGAGGTAGTGCTTCGCCGCGGCCTTCACGTTGGCCGACGTCATGCGCGCGGTGACCTTGCCGATATCGAGCACGATCGTCGGGTCGTCGCCGAAGCGCGCGGCGCGGGTGAGCCAGCCCGCCCAGAAGACGTTCCTGCGCAGGTCGGTCTCGCGCGAGCGCACGTAGCTCGACTTCACCTTCTCGAGGATCTCGGCGCTGACGCCGTCCTTCGCGATCTTCGCGATGACGTCGAAGGCGGCCTTCACGAGCTCGTCGACGCGCTTCGGGTCGCAGCCGAAGCTCACGCTGAACGCGTGGTCCTGGTGAGGCGAGCGAGAGAAGCTGCCCTGCGCCCCGACGCCGTACACGCCGCCCAGATCCTCGCGCAGCACCTCACGTAGCTTGATCGACAGCACCATCCCGAGGATCGCGAGGTCGCGATCTTTATCGCGCGACCACGCCTCGTCATCGTGGAACAGGATCGACACGGTCGCCTTCGGCTCCATCCCGGCCTTCCACTCCTTCTTCACGACCCCCGTGACGCGACGGATGTGCAGGTCCTGCTCGTGCTCGCGCTTGCGCGTCGACGGCAGGCTCGCGAGGTACGTCTCGACCAGCGGTTTCAGGTTGTCGAGCTGCACCGCGCCGACGATCACGAACGTGAAGTCGCCCGCGTTCGCGAAGCGCTGCCTGTAGAACGCGAGCGCCTTGTCCTGGTCGACCTTCTTCACCTCGTCCGCCGTCGGGATCTTCTTGCGGAGGTTGCCCTTCCACAGCACGTCCTGCGCCTCGATCATCGGCTTCGCCTCGGGCGCGCGCAGCATCTCGGTGAGGCGCTCGGCGCTGTTCTGCTGCCACACCGCGAACGCGTCGGTATCCTTGCGCGGCGACGTCATCTCGAGGTGCACGAGCTGCAGCATCGTCTCGAGATCGTGCGCCGAGCCGCTGGCGATGACGGAGTCGGTCGTCTCGCCGATCGAGGTGGACACGCGCACCTGCTTGCCAGCGAGCACCTTGTCGAGCGCCTCGGAGTCGAGCTCGCCGACGCCACCGAGCGCCGCGACCTGCTGCGCGAAGCGTGCGTCGCCGAAGTCCTTGTCCGATGCCATGGCGAGACCGCCGGGCGAGCTGCCGTCGATGGTGACGGAGTCGAGCTCGTAGTCCGTGGGCTTCACGATCACGCGCATGCCGTTCGACAGCGTCCACTCCGTCACCCCGATCGCCTCGATGTGCTTCTCTGCGACGATGGTGCCGGGCCTGGGCAACGTCGGCATGAGCGCGAGCGAGGCGGTCTTCTCG
The DNA here is from genome assembly GCA_039923495.1 of Polyangia bacterium. Lineage (GTDB taxonomy): Bacteria > Myxococcota_A > Polyangia > Palsa-1104 > Palsa-1104 > JBDTCO01. The sequence goes on along the minus strand of JBDTCO010000228.1, from coordinate 23,898 downwards.
GCCCATGACGGCACGTCCGACGTCGAGACCTGGTGGATGATCTCGAGCACGCCTTCCTTGGCCGGCAGCTTCTTGCCCTCGGGACCGGAGATGATCACGGCGCGGTTCTCGGCGGCGCCGAAGGTCTTCAGCTGCGCGTCGATGTCGGCGACCGTGATGGTGGGAAGCAGCTCGAGCGTGAGCTTCTTCTCGACCGCGCTGCCGACGATGAGCTCCTTCATGAAGAAGTTGCGCGTGATCTCCTCGGCGAACTGGCGCCCGTCCGCCGTGGCCTCCGTCTCTGCCATCTGCTCGTACTCGCGCGCCATCTTCTTGCGCGCCCGCTCGAGCTCCGACGCCGAGATGCCGTGACGCTCGATGCGCACGACCTCGGTGAGCAGCGCCCGCAGGGTGCCTTCGACGTCGTCCCCCTTCACGAGCGCGATGCGATCGAACGAGTCGACGTCGCGCACCTGCATGTTCGTCCCGCCCGCGGCGAGCGTGAACGGTGCGCCGGGCTTGCGCGCGATCGACAGCAGGCGTTCGTTGAGCACCGACGCGTACAGCGCCTCGACGATGTGCCGGCGGTAGTCCTCACGGCTCGTCTGCGGGCGATGCGGCACGAGGTTGGAGACCAGCACGGTGGTCGCCTGCGCCTCCTTGTCGGTCTCGATGGAGATGCGCGTGCCGTTGCTCTTCGGCACGCCGCCCGAGGGACGCATGCGCTCGTGCGCCGGGTTCACGAGGCTGCCGAAGCGCGCCTCGATCTCGTGCTGGATGGTTGCGGGGTCGACGTCGCCGACGACGATGACCGCCATGAGATCGGGGCGGTACCAGTCCGCGTAGAAGCGCGCGAGGCTGGCACGCGGTGCATGGTCGATGATCTCTGGCAGTCCGATGGTGTCGCGGTCGACGTAGCGCGTGCCGGTGAGCAGGACCTTCTGCGTCTTGTCGTGGAGGCGTCGAGCGGCGCCGCGGCCGAGGCGCCACTCCTCCTTCACGACGCCGCGCTCCTTGTCGACCTCTGCCGGTTCGTAGCTCACGGTGCTGGCCCAGTCGCGGAGGATGTCGAGCCCCTTGCCGAGGAACTCCGGTTTGTCGGTCGGCACCTCGAGCTGGTAAACGGTCTCGTCGTAGGTGGTGTACGCGTTCAGGTCGGCACCGAAGCGCATCCCGATCTTCTCGAGGTAGTCGATGATCGCGTTCTTGGGGAAGCGCTTCGTCCCGTTGAACGCCATGTGCTCGTCGAAGTGCGCGAGCCCGCGCTGATCTTCGTCCTCCTGGACCGAGCCCGCGTTCACGGCGAGCCACAGCAGCGCCCGCTTCTCTGGCTTCTCGTGCTTGAGGATGTAGTAGGTCAGCCCATTCGGGAGCGTGCCCTTCTTGAGCATCGGCCACAGCGGGAGAGGCGCCGTGTTCGGGTCGACGGGCGCGACGGCCGCGACGGGCGCGACGGCCGCGACGGGCGCGATCGGGGCCTGTGCTCGCTTCAGAGCGGCGCCACATGCAGCAAGCACAAGGAAGACGACGACGGAGCTTCTGAACATGGCGCGAGCGTGCCACGACTCGCGCGCCCGCGCCTCCGACCGAGATACGAGGCTCTCGCGACGGAGCGGCGGACTCCTGAGACGTGCAGTGGATCCCGACCGACGACCCGATCGAGCTCCCGGGTGGGACGAGCTACTCGTTCAGCTTGAACGGGTAGCTGATGGCGGCCTCGCCACCGCCCTCGGGCTTGGGGAACTTCCACGCCTTGACGTGGTTCACGATGCACGTGTCCAGCTTGGGGGCGCCCGTCGTCGAGGACAGCACGTTGACCTCGAGGACGGAGCCGTCCGGCGACACCACGATGCCGGCCTGCACGGTGCCCTTCGTGTCGGCCTTCGCCTTCGTCGCCTCGGCGAGGCAGGCCTGCACCTCGGGGACCTTTGCCTGGATGGTCTTGATGATGTCCGCCTCGGCGAGCTTGCCGACGAGCGGCGCCTTCGGCACCGAGAACACGAGCGGATACGTCGAGAGGAACGCGACCTTGCCCTTCAGCTTGGGGAAGGACCACTTGCGGAAGTCCTCGGCGATGCACCTGTCGAGAGGGTGGTTCGCGGAGTCGCGCGTGACCGAGGCGGCGCTCACTCGACCGTCGACCTCGATGGTGAACGTGACGATGAGCTTGCCACTCGACGTGCCGTGCTCCTTCATGCACGCCTTGATGTCGGACATGTGGCTCTCGACGGTGGTGCGAACCTCCTTGTCGCTGATCGGACGCTCCACGTCCGCGAGCGCGGACAGCGACAGGCCGAGGCACAGGGCAAAACCGAGGAAGCGGAGGGCTTGGGTCATGGGCCCTTCTTACGATCGCGCCGCGGTTTGTTCAATCATAAGGACAGACCGCATGACCCGGCCCACGTCCACCTGCGGCCGCGAGGCGCGCTGCCGCGTCGATGTGGGAGCGCGCCTCGGCCGCGTCCGGGATGTTCGCGCCGTAGCCCGTTTCATGCCGATCACGGCACAATCGCGAGCCGTGATCATCGACAAGCTCGAGTACGCCGGCTGGCGGGACTGCTACCGCCTCGACAACGGCACCATGGAGGTCGTCGTGGTCGCCGACGTCGGACCGCGCATCATGGACGTGCGCCTGCGCGGCGGAGAGAACGTGCTGTTCCAGGTGCCGGAGCAGCTCGGCGGCGTCGGGGAGGGCTCGTTCCAGGTCCGCGGCGGCTGGCGGCTGTGGGTCGCCCCCGAGGATCCCGCGACCACCTGTGCGCTCGACAACGCGTCGTGCAGCGTCGAGATCCTCGACGGTGGGCTGCGCCTCGTCGGTCCGGCGCAAGAGGCGGCCGGCATCGTGAAGGAGGTGGAGCTGCGCCTCTCGCACGAGCGCTTGCGCCTGGTCTCGCGCGTCCGCAACGTGGGCACGACGACGCGACGCTACGCGTGCTGGAGCGTGCCGATGATGCGTCCAGGAGGCCGTGCGTTCATCCCGCTCGACGTCGGCAACGCGCGCGACTACGCGACGCTGCGCAGGCTCGTGCTGTGGAGCTACACCTCGCTGTCCGATCCGCGTTACCACATCGGCGCGGGCCTCGTGCAGGTGGACCAGGGCGCGATCGAACCGAAGCGCGACGAGCCCGGTCGTCCGAGCGACGAGAGCAAGCTGGGCACAGATTCCAAGCAGGGCTGGGCCGGCTATCTCGTCGACGACACGCTGTTCTGGAAGCGCTGGCACGTGCAGCCGGGCCTGTATCCCCACGGGGATGCGACGACGGAGATCTTCAGCAACCGCGAGCTGCTCGAGCTCGAGCACCTCGGACCTCTCACGACCCTCCAGCCCGGCGACACGGCCGAGCTCGTCGAGGACTGGTGGCTGTTCGGCGGAGTGACGGTCCCGACGGAGGAGCACGCCGCGCTGGCCGTGCTCCGTGACTACGTGCGCAGGACCCGGCCCGACTAGCGAGGCTCAGTTCTTCTTGGCCTTGGCCTTCGGGAGCTTCGTCCAGACGGCGTAGTCGTTGCCGTCGGCGACGAGCTTCCAGCGCTCGCCCTTCGGCGGCGACCACGCGCCGGGGCCGATCTTCATCGCGATCATGCCGTGCGTGCCGCTGATGAAGGCGGCGTACTTCTCGCCGTCGGCCGCCATGATGCGCATCGGGCTGTTGGCCTCGATGCCGACCGACTTGCGGATCTCGAGCAGCGCGTCGATGTCGTTCTTCATCGGCGTCGGCTTGTTCGGCGACTGCCAGTCGAAGTAGTGCGGCCAGTACACCGTCGGGATGCCCGGGTGCGTGAGGATGTACGCGTAGCCCTGCATGACCTGGCCGCCGGGAAACTCCCAGTGCTTCTGGCCGCCCTTGCCGTTGCCGCCCGGGCTCGAGCCCGTGTCGTGGTTGTCCACGAACGTGACGGCGTACTCGGGCGCGACGCCGATGAGGCCCGCGGCCTTGCCGCTGGCGTCGCGCAGGCGCCAGAACTCGCGCTTGACGACGGCGTCCTGCAAGACGGCCTTCGTGGTGAAGTCGAACGCCGACGTCTTGTAGCCCGTGTCCGCGACGTACTTGAGGAGCTGATCACGGTGCGAGCCGGCGTCGTGGAAGTCGTCCCACAGCTCGGCGACGGAGAACTTCGGCTTGGCGTCGTCGTTGTAGTGCTCGATGGTCTTCGGCGAGAAGCCCTTCGCGAAGTCGTAGCGCAGGCCCTCGAAACCGACGCCCTGCAGCAGGTGGATCATCTTGCCGTACGCCCGCTGCGCGCCGGCGCTCGTGTGATCGACGTCGGCGACGAGCGTGAAGCGCGCGCCCGTGTCGACCGCGCCCGTGCCGCCGCTCTCCTTGACGATGTCGTTCACCGAGAGGTTGAGGAAGTGATCGTTGGCGGCGTCGAGCTTGTACGGCTGGCCGTTGTTCTTGATGAAGGCGCGCGGCGAGATGTGGTTCAGCACGATGTCGGCGACGGGCATGACGCCGTGGGCCTTGAGGTCGGACAGCGTGACCCTCAGCTTCTCGGGGGAGCCATACGACGAGTGGAAGTCGTGCAGGTCGTACGGCAGGTACCCCTGCGCGGTCGGACCGTGAACATCCTCGACGGCAGCACGTGACGCGGGCGGCAGCCAGATGGCATTGAAGTGCTTGCCGATCTCGGGCGCCCGCTCGTCGACGACCTCGTACCAGCCCTTGCCGTCCTTCGCGGTGAGCGCGTTGCTCGACGAGTGCCAGTGAAAGCCCTGGAGCATCACGCCGACCTTCTTGCCCCACGGCGCCGCGGGGACGCGCTTCGCCGCGAGGACGCGCTTTGGTGCGGTGGTCGGGGGTGCCGCGATCGCGAGGCTCGTCGGTCCGCCGAAGAGGGTGACGGCGAAGAGGGCGACGAGCACGGTGCGCAGCGACTGGCTCAAGTGAGCTCCTGTTCATTGAGGACGAGGTTCGTGAGCTCGGCGGGTGCGTCGTCTTTGACGCGCAGGACGAAGACAGCGGCGACGAGCATGCAGAGGCCACCGGCGGCGACAGCCAGGAGACGGTTGTTGTGGAGCAGGTGCGAGACGACCCAGCCGAGGCCGAGCGAGGCGAGGATCTCGGGCAGCACGATGAAGAAGTTGAAGATGCCCATGAACACGCCGGTCTTTCCCTCGGGCAGGCAGCCCGTGAGGATCGCGTAGGGTACGGACAGGACGCTGGCCCAGGCGATGCCGACGCCGACCATCGATAGTAACAAAAGATACTTGTTGTGGATGACGACGATGGATAGCAGGCCGAGCGCGCCGGCGGTCAGCGCCATGGCGTGGGCGTTGCGACGACCGAAGCGAGCCGCGAGGCCGGGCAGGTAGAACGAGGCGAAGAAGCAGACGCCGGAGTACACCGCGAAGCACACGCCGGCCCACTCGACGCCCGCCGCGTACTCGGGCGAGTTGCCGTCGGTGGCGCCGAAGACGTTGCGCGCGACGGCGACCGGGAAGTAGAGCCACATGCAAAAGAGCCCGAGCCACGTGAAGATCTGGACCCACGCGAGCTCGCGCATCGTCTCCGGCATCGTGCGGACGCACCCGAGGATCTCCTTGACGACGCGACCGAGGCTCTGCTTCTCCGCCTTCATCTTGCGGAACGCCTCCATGTCCTCGGGCGGGCGCTCCTTGGTGGTGAACACGGTCCACAGCACGGCGCCGAGGAACACGACCGCGCCGACGTCGAACGAGATGCTGACCGTGTAGGGCACGTGGCCCGGCGCGGTGACCTGGCTCGGGTGCATGAAGTGCGTGACGAGCCACGGCATCATCGACGCGATCACCGCGCCGAGCCCGATGAAGAGCGACTGGGTCGCAAAGCCGCGCGTGCGCTGCGACTCGGGGAGCAGGTCGGCGACGAACGCGCGGAACGGCTCCATGCTGATGTTGATGCTGGCGTCGAGGATCCACAGCAGGATCGCGGCAGACAGGAGCGCCGTCGCCAGCGGCATGAGGAGCAGCGCCATCGCGCTCAGGATCGCGCCGGCGAGGAAGTACGGACGACGACGACCGAGCTTGCCCCACGTGCGGTCGCTCATGTGGCCGATGAGCGGCTGCACGAGCAGTCCCGTCATCGGTGCGGCGAGCCACAGCATCGGGATCTGGTCGGCGCTGGCGCCGAGGTGCTCGTAGATGGCGCTCATGTTCGCCATCTGCAGGCCCCAGCCGAACTGGATGCCGAAGAACCCGAAGCTCATGTTCCAGAGCGCGCGCGTGCTGAGCGCGGGCCGTGCCGTGTTCACTTTTTTGCGGCCTTGTCGTCGAGTCGGGTCAACACGACCGCGCAACCCGGCGGCACCGAATACGTGCCCGATGTGGTGCGGAGGCCGTGCTCGTTCGCCTTCAATGTCTCCCCATCGACGACCACGTTCCAGCGTCCAGCGGGGAGCTCGAACACGACGTGCTCGGTCTTGTCGGAGTTGAGCAGCACTGCCGCGGTCTCTTTCCCTGGAAGAACGTAGCCGAGCCCCTTGTCGTTGCCGGGCTTGAGCCACTGGATGTCCTTGTCGGTGAGCGGGCGATCGTAGTGGAACTGCGGCAGGCGGCGTCGCAGCGCGACCACGGCGCCGGTCGCGTCGACGAGGTCTGCGTTCTCCTTCTGCTTGGACCAGTCGATCCAGCTGGTCTCGTCGTCGAGGTTGTGCGCGTTGGAGATGCCCTTCTTGGTGCGCATCATCTCCTGACCGTGAGCGAGCATCGGGATACCCTGCGACGTGAGCAGGAGCGCGTTGGCGAGGAACACCCGCTGCTTGTCGTTGCCGAGCTTGTCGCTGACCGTGAGCTCGTCGTGGCTCTCGAGGTAGTTGAGCGCCTGGTTCGGGCGCTGCGTCCAGCCCTTGCCGTATGCGCGGACACTGCCGGCAACGGCGTTCATGAGCGAGTCGCGGTTGCCACCGTTGCCACCGACGAAGCTCCAGGCGGCATTTCGGAAGTCGTCGTTCCACAGCGCGACGCGGCTCGCGCCGAGGTCGCCCTTGCCCCACTTCGAGCGATCCCCCTCCGCGGCCCAGGGCTCGGCGGTGAGGAAGATGCGCTTCGGGAGCGAGCGCTCGATGCTGCGCATCGTCTGCTTGTCGAGGAGCGACCCGAGATCGAAGCGGAACCCATCGACGTGATACTTCGTCACGAAGTGTCGCAGCGAGTCGATGATGAGCTTGCGCGCCATCGGACGCTCGCTCGCGAGCTCGTTGCCCGTCCCGGCGCCGTTGGCGAGCGAGCCGTCGCTCTTGACGCGGTAGTAGTAGCTCTTGCCCAGCGTGTTGAAGGCGAGCTCGTCGCCCTGCGCGGTGTGGTTGTAGACGACATCCATGACGACGGACAGCTTCTGCTGGTGGAGCGCGTCGACGGCCGCCTGCAGCTCCTCGGGCGCCTTTTGCGCTTCGCTGGCGTAGCGGCGCTCGGGCGCGAAGTAGTGCGTCGTCATGTAGCCCCAGTGGTTGAACGAACCCTTGTCACCGGAGTTGTCGTCGTACTCCTGCACCGGGAGCAGCTCGAGGCCACCGACACCGAGCTTCTTGTAGTGAGCGAGGATGGCCTTCGCCGCAAGACCGCCGTAGCGACCCGCCTGCGCGGGCTCGTCGACTGGCGCGTTCGGGTGCGCGGTCATGTCCTTGACGTGCACCTCGACGATCCCTGCGCGCACGAGCTTGTCGGTCGTGGAGCCCTTGTCGTAGCCGCGGTCCTTCCACTGGTGTGCGTCGAGGTTGGTGAAGCGCGACGGACCGTAGTCACCGTCGGTGAGCTGCGCGTACGGATCGGCGACGACCTTGCCGTCCACCTCGTATTGATAGCGCTGGCCGTAGAGCGCGCTCGGCTGCTGCGCGAGCTTCGCTTCCCACACACCGGCGCGATCCGAGGACAGCGGCACGCGCGTCCCGGAGTCGAGCAGCATGAGCTCGACCTTGCCGGCGCGCGGTGCGAAGAGACGGACCTTGGCGGCGGTGCCCTCGAAGATCGGACCGAGCTGCTTGGTAGAGGCGAGGTCGTCGGCGTTGCGCGCGGTCCACTCGGAGTTGACCGGGGCGTTGCGCCAGCGACCCTTCTGAGCCCTCGCCGTGAGCGTGAGCGTGCGCGTGGTGCGGACGAAGCGGCCGTCCATCACCTGGCCGTCACGCACCGCGCGGCGGACGAGGTGCTTGTCGCCCTCTTGCACCTGGACCCTGTTGCCCCCCCAGCGTTCGGCGGGCAGCGATTCGTGCGTGACCTTGAGGACCGAGATGTGGTCGGTGCCGGCGCGGTAGGTGCGCGTGGTCGATGCCATCTTCGCCACCGGCTCGGCGGACACGGTCATCGAGAGCGTGGCGAGCGCGAGCCCGAGACCGGTTTGCAACTTTCGCATGACGTCAGTCTCTGCAATGCATGAGCCACGCTTGATTTTGCACGTTCTCGACGGGGACCTCCAGCGTTGCGCAGCTGGTGGGGACCGTGGACCCCGAAATGGCATCAATAGACGTGGTTCGAGTCGCCATCCGGATCCACGGACGGTGTGGCAGCATGCGACGGTGTGCCGCGGCGCGTCATGCGTTCGGAGGTGAGCCCGACGCTCTGGCTTCGTGTACAATGGGGAGTGTGAGTTTCACGCAGCTGACCGACGAGCCGTGCCCCAAGTGTGGCGCCTCGCTGGACATCAAGATCTCGATCCCGACCGAGACGTCGCGGGGCGACAAGGGCGAGAACGAGCGTGAGACGGTCCGTCTGACGCGGATCAAGACCTGTCCCGACTGCGGCTGGTCCGTCGAGCTGTAACGCGTCGAGCTGTAACGCAACGATGTTATCGTTGGTGTCTATGATGCGCGTGACGAGCTTCACCTGGATGCTGGCTCTTTCAGGGTGCGCCGGCACGGCGACGATCGCAAAGCCGCAAGCAGCGGCCCCCGTCGCGGCCCCCGTTGCGAAGCTCGCGGTCGAGCTGGACGTGGAGGACATCACACGCAAGGAGCCCTGGTTCCAGGCGGCGCTCGAGGAGGAGCTCAGCGCGCGCGGCATCACGGTCCGTCACGCCAAGATCGATGGTGGCTATGTCGTGCGTGTTCGCGTCGAGAGCCGCAACTCCGATGTCGGCGTCAGCCGTGCGACGCCCGTCGGACAGAAGGGCGCGAACCGCCTCGACGGCGTGACCGAGGAGCAGCAGCAGCAGGCGTACCGCGAGACGCCTTCACCCGAGACCCAGATCTACAGTGCGCCCATGCGGCCGGGCAAGCGCACGGGACCCACGGAGTCGTCCGACGACTTTCGCATCACGGCGAACGCGACGCTCTCGCGCCACGGTTCGCTGAAGCTCATCTCGACGTCCCAGTTCGACGAGCGCGCGCTCGACATCACGCCGATCGCGCCCGGTCAGCGCGGCGGCGAGTGGAAGACGGTCTACCGCGGCATCGCGCTGCAGATCGCGAAGTGGCTCGAGAGCCAGCACCTCGAGTAGTCACTTGTCGTCGTCGTCGTCCTTCGACTGCGCCTGTCCCTGCGCGGTGAGGAACTTGACCATCTTGTTGATGTCCATCGTCGCGACGTTCGACGTGGGTACGAGCAGGAACTTCTTCTTCGAGATGATCTTCGAGACCTGCATCTTCACGTAGGCGTCACCGCCGAGCTTCGAGAGCGCCTCGGCCTCCTTCTTGATGCCCTCGGCCTCGGCGGCCGCGGTCGCGACGACGGCCTTCGCGTCGTTGGTCTTGGTCTGGTAGTAGCCGTCGGCCTCGTTCTTCGTCTTGCCGGCCGCGCCCTGCGCTTCCTCGAGCCGCTGGTTCCACTGCGCGCGCTTGCCCTCGAGCTCGGTGTGCTTCTGCACCTCGACGTTCTTCTGCTGCTCGATGAGCGTCTGCACATCGGCCTCGGCCTGCTTCTGCGCGTTGATCGCGGCCTGGTACTCCTCGTCGAAGCGGTGCTGCTGCACCTGCAACATGTCGACGAGGATCCCGTGCGGCGCGAGCGCGGTGGCGCACTCGTTGCGAGCCTTCTCGGCGACACGGTTCTTCACCGCGACCTGGTAGTACTCCTCCGAGGTGATCTCGTTGAACACGTCACGGATCACGGCGCGCGAGAGCGGACGAACGATGCGCTCCTCGATCTCGCTGATGTCGTCCCCGAGGTTGCTGATGATCTCGCCCGCGTGGCTCGGATCGATGCGCCACATGAGGTTCACGTCGATGTGGACGTTGTTGCCGTCCTTCGTCTTGAACGTCACGTCGTCCGGCACCGGGCGATCGCCGTCCTTCGGGTTCGCGTTCATGAGCAGGTTCTGCTGGGACAGGGGCAGCGTCGTCCACGCGTTGAACACCGGCATGACGACGTACGTACCGCCCGGTGAGTACGTCTGCTGCGCACCGCGCTTGTCGAAGATGCCGAGGAGGCTCGTGCGGATGCCCACCTCCGTCGACGTGGTGGACTTGCACCCCGCGGCGGATGCGCAGACCGCGAGGAGGAACAAGAACGCTCTCACTTGGAGCTCCCGTTGAGCCCGATGAGGCTCCACATGCTGCGGACGAAGGTGATGTACTGCTCGGGGGTCATCGCGGCGCCCTCGATGCTGTCGAGCATCTTGGCGTTCTCCATCGCGACGACGTACTTGCCGCCGGCGTTCTGCAGCGCCGAGGCCTTGAGGCGCTTCGACTCGGCCTGCGCGATGTTGTACTCGGTGTCTCCGCGCGCTCTCGCCCGCGACGCGTAGAGCTCGGCCTCGGCGGTGATCTTGGCGATCTGCGCCTCGACCTCGGCCTCGGCGATGGTGATGGTCGCGTTGCCCTTCGACTCGATGGACTGCAGCTTCGCGCGCTCCTCGTTGACGAGGCCTTCCTTGCGGTTCTTCTCGGCGAGCTGCACGGCCACCTTCTTGTCGCGCAGCGATTTCTCGTAGTTCGGGACGTAGCGATAGCTCGACATCACGAGCCGCTCCACCTTGAAGCCGCGCTCGGCGAAGCGCTGCTGAAGGAGCGCCTCCGCGTCCTTGATCGCGGCGATGCGCACGACCTCGTTGTAGAAGCTCTCCGCGTTCATCTTGCCGAGCGTCTGAAGGACACTGTTGCGAAACGTGTTGATGACGAACGCGTCGACGTAGAGCGAGCCCCAGCCGAAGTCGCGTGCGACGCGGATCGGATCGACGATGCTGTAGAGCAGCGACACGTCGGTGCTGACCGCGTAGCCATCGGAGGTCTGGATGTTGATCGCGTCGACGACGCGATGCGTGGCGTCACCGAGGAGCGCGGCGCGATGGTTGAAGTAGTCGTCGATCGCGGCGGCCTGATCGGGGTACTTGCCCTTTTGTTCCTGCCGCTCCGACGAGGCCTCGAGCAGGTGCTGTTCGCGAGGGAACGTGTACATCGTGGTGCCTGGACCGACGAAGTAGAGGCCCGGTCCAAAGGGAGCCGGCTGGATGCCCTTCGAGAAGCCGAACTTCTTGAGCTCCACACCCCACTGGTTCGGCGCCACGTGCGCGGTGAACGACGCGTAGAAGAAGAGCAGCGCGAAGAACACCAGCCCGAGCTGGATGATGCGCCTCCGTGCCGAGCCCGAGAGGCGCTTCCACGCCTCCGTCTGTCCTGCGATCGAGACCATGATCTAGTGTCCTTCTGTCTGCCCGGTCGGCAGCTTGCGTGGCTCGTGCGACTCGAGTCGTTCCATCACCGTTGGTGCATCGAGGTACACCGACTGGAGCCGACGCGCCTCGGTCTCGACCTTGCCGACGAGGCCGTTGACCTCGCGCGCGTAGCGGCGGTACGCGAAGTAGCGGCGCAGCTCGGGGAAGAAGAGGCCTGCCATCGCGAAGGGCAGGATGGCCTCCTTCGACCAGATCGGGATGAAGGGCGCCCACACGACGAACGTCCCGAGCAGCGTGCCGCCCGCGGCCCAGCCGAAGCGCTCGAGGCCGTGCAGGCCCTTGCTCGCGATGTAGAAGTCATTGCGCTCGCGGCGCGTCAGCTCGCCGGCGCCGCGCGAGTACGCGGGCAAGAGCACGCGGCGGAACAGCGCGTCGAGCTCGTCCTCTTCGTTCACGAGCGAGGTCTCGTCCACGATCGGTGCGAGCGCTTGCACCGCCTCGTGGAGGCGTGGCCGCTCGGCGTCGTACAGCTCGAGCATGTAGCGCTCCACCACGGCGGCCTCGAGGTCCGCGGGGAGCCCCGCGCGACAGTTCTCGAGCTTCTGGACCACTGCGTCGACGAAACCACCGAGCACGTTCGAGGCCACGGCCACACCTTCATCCGTCGCCGGACGACAGCTCGACGGGGCAGGAGCATGGCACGACGGTGCAAACCGGTCGAGCGGCTCGCCCGTTGGAAGCGTCCGCTGTTGTTACAGTGATCGGACCGTCCACGTCACGCGCGCGTCGCGCATCAGCTATCGCCGCAGAGCAGGCCAGAGCTCCTTGCCGACGAAGCTGCGCGGGAGCAGCTCCTCACCGGGGAAGCCGAGATGGGCGGGCGGCTCGTCGGGGAAGTACGCGGTGCCGAACAGCCAGTCCCACGCGGAGAACACGATGCCGAAGTTGCGCACGTGGCCCGTCGGCAGGTCGTAGGTGTGGTGCCACAGGTGCATGCGCGGGGTGTTGAACAGGTAGCGCAGCGGCCCGCGACCGACGTCGAGGTTGGAGTGGTTGAAGTGGCCCGCGATCGTGCCGACGACGGCCTGCGCGAACATCGCCACCGTCGAGAACCCGAAGAACGCGAGCGGCAGGAACTGCGCCGTCTTGTACGCGACGGCCTCGGCCCAGTGGAAGCGAAACGACACGATGAAGTCCATCTGTCCATCGACGACCGAGTGGTGCACCTGGTGGAAGCGCCACAGCCATGGCACGCGATGCAGCACGCGATGCACGAGCCACTGCACGAGATCCATCGCCACGATCACGACGACGACCTGCAGCCACATCGGCCACGTCTTCGCGACGCCGAGGTGCGTGACGCCGTCGAGGTGCGCGCGCACGAGCAGCCGGTCCAGAGGCGGGATCACGAACGTCACGGCCAGCCAGTACAGCCCGACGCCCAGGAAGTGCGCGTTGAACACGAGGAAGCCGAGGTCGCCGAGCAGGCCCTTGCGCCAGAAGCCCTGCTGCGGTCGCGCCGGCCGGAGCCGCTCTGCGACGAGAAAGATCACCGAGACCACGGCGAGCGCCACGGGGTAGGACGGCAGCCGATCCGCGATGGCAGGCACCATGCGCGTTCACGGTAGCACGCGGGTGAGCACCCTCGTCTGCGCGTCCTCGTACGCGATGGACCAGCCCGGCTGGCTCGGTAACCACTCCGCGAGCTGCGCGCCTCGACCGTGGCGCTGGAGGACCGCGAGACGGAAGCCCCAGCGCGCCTGCATGGCGGCGTAGCGCCCGAGGTCGTTGTACAGCGCAGGGAGCGCCTCGGTCATCGAGCGGTCGTAGACGATGATCCCGCGGCCGTCGACGAACACGCGCTGCTCGGGCCACTGCCACAGCAGGTAGCCGCCGTAGTTGTAGCTGTTGAGCATCGGGCCCGGCGGGTGGTTGGCACGCAGCCACGTCACCGCCCGGATGGGGTAACGACCCGCCTCGAAGCCGAGGCCGATGCGTCGCTGTCCCTTCCAGACGAGCAGCGCGAGCACGAGCGCCGGGAGCGCCAGCAGCCACGGCGATGTTTGGCGCCGCAGCGTGCGCGCCACCACCGCGGTCGCCACGATGCTGCCCTCGAGCGCCATGCGCGCGTGACGCGCCGCGAGCAGCGAGAAGATCAGCACGAGCAGGAGGTGGAGCGGTCGGCGCGTCGAGATCGCGCAGCCGGCGCCGATACACAGCAGCAGCAACGCGACCCAGTGCGCGAGCGAGCCGGCCATGAGCGCGTTGGAGAGCGGCTGCCACTCACGGACTGCGTCGAACGAGCTCTGCCCCTCGAGGTAAGGCAGGTGCACGAGGTAGCCGAACGGGCCCGCGAAGGTGGCGAGGAACACGCCCACGCCGACGAGGAAGCGCTCCTGGGTCGGGTGGCTCAGGAACGCGAGTCCGAGCAGCGCCACGCCCGTCGGGTTGCCGCCGTGGAGCTGCGTGAAGAGCACCTGGATCGGCACGCACCACCACAGCCGACGGTCCTTCGCCTCGTCATCGTCGAGCACGAGCCGCAGCATCAGCGCGAAGAGCACGATCGACAGGAGCTGCGCGCGCGGCGAGAGCACCTCGCGCAGGAGGAACGTCAAAAGCGCACCGACGAGCCACGTCCCGATATTGTGCGGTTGCTTCAAGACGAGGAGGAGCACGGCGACCACGACGAGCCCCTCCAGCACGCACAGCCCGGCCGCCCCGGAGACGTGATGGATGCCGGCGAACACCAGCTCGGCGAGGTACTCGTGGTTGATCCACGCGTGCGTGGTCGTGTACGAGAACGGATCGTGCGAGGGCAGCGACTTCGTGCGCCAGATCAGCTGTCCGCACGCGAGGTACCACGGTGTGTCCAGCTCGACGATGCTCGAGACGGACACGACGAAGGCGACGATCAGCGCCGTCAGCGCCACGAGTCGGCTTCGCATCCGGCGACTATACCCGGATGGCTGCTCCAGCCGTGCAGCGGCAGACGTCGCTGCCGAGGTCACCGCGCTCGCGCGCTAATCGATTTCGGCGAGGTCCTGCGGCACGGACGCGTCGGGCGCGGCCTTGCAGCTGCACGACGCGAAGTCGGCGACCATGCCTGCGCCGCAGGTGATCGCGCCGCATCGCATGTCGACGACAGCTCCGTCGTCGCCTCCGCCGCAGGCCGCGGCGCACGCGAGGGTCGTGAGTAGGAGGAGCGCTCGGATCATGGCGACCGTGTGCCATGTTCGCGCCAGGGCTGACCAGACTTTTCGTACGGGTGCAGGTTGAACCGCCTTGGTCGCTACGGGAAGCCAGCCTGGGCAATCCTCGACGTCGAGGTCGAGGGTGAGCGCCTGCCGGTGACGCTGCCGACCGCGTGGCGCTCCACGTGGGGGAGCTGCGGGCCGACTGGGTCCAGCCACACGTCGGCCACTACCCTGTGTTCAACGGCCACCGGTTCGAGTCGGAGATCTACCCTCGCGTGCGCGACTTCGTCGCGCGCCTCGATCAGCGGCGGTTGTCGCTACAGGTGCTTCTTGGTCGGCGGTTGTGCAGGTGCATCAAAGCCGTGGTAGGCCGGGTTCGGCGTGCTGCACGGCAAGCTCCCCCAGCGCGAGCGCTCGCCGACGTAGCGGTAACGGCCACGATCGGCCGTGCCGCTCTCGCGCGTGCCCGCGTCGGGATGACCGGCGCTGTGCTTCGGGGACGACGGTTGATTCGATGTGTTGGGCATGGTGCTCCTCTCCTCCCGGCTACTCGTTGCGGATGGCCAGCAGCAGCCTGCCAGTCAGGGTCTTCTTCAGGCGGCGCCGCTCCCGTGAGCGCTGCGTCAGCGCTCCGATCAGCGCTCCGGTGAGCAGCAGGCCGAGACCTCCGAGCACCTTCGGCGAGCGAAAGATCGCCTTGAGGATCGTCGCGTTGTCCTGCTGCATCACATCCACGACGGCGCGGATACGCGCGATCGAGGGCTGCGCGCGCTCGAGCAGCTCGCTCGCTAGGGATTCGCTTCGCTTGCGGAGGCGCTCGATGTCTCGCTCGATGTCGACGATGTCAGGTTGGTCTCCTCGAGCTTGTTCTTCGCCCATGCGATTTCCTCTTCCACGATGTGACGTGTCGTCCCGAAAGTCTGGTTGGTCATCGACCGGATGCCGACGGTGAGGAGCGTGCCACCCGTCGCGACGACGACGAGCCCGAAGCCGAGGCACCACAGAGGGGCGTGGCCGGTCCACTCGCCGAGGCCGATGGCGGCTGCCACGAGCAGCACAGCGAGCCCCGCCACGCTCGCAGCGACGCCGACGCTTATCACGATGAGCCTGCGCCGCTCCTCCTCGACGACCGTCTTCATCTCGGCCCGGAGCAGTTCGATCTGCTTTTCGGCCAGCTGCGCCGTGGTCGTGAGCGTCTCCTTGAGCAGCTCGATGGCGCCGAGGTCGTGCGGAGTGGTCTGAACATTTTGTGTCAAGAGAGCACCGGCTCGTTGCTGCGGTCACCGCGCACAGCATGGTCCCACGCGCTGTTCAGGGCACCACCGACGAGCAGCATGATCGCGCCGAGGTACAGCCACGTCATGAGCACCACGATGGTGCCGAGTGCACCGTAGACTTTGCCGTACGAGGCGAAGTGGGTGAGGTAGAACGCGAAGGCCAGCGAGACGCCGATCCATGCTGCGGTCACGAAGATCGAACCCGGCCAGACCGAACGCGGTCCGTGGATGTCGGGCAGCACGCGATAGCAGATGTACGTCATGCAGAGCATCGCCGCGCAGATGATCCCGTAGCGGAACAGCGCTCCCGTCACGTGGTCATTATAGCTCGGGAACAGGCTCTGGAGGATCTCCTGGCCGAGGTTCGTGCCCACGAGCAGCGCGGCCATGCCGAGCACGACGATCACGGCACCTCCGATGGTCACCAGGATCGAGAGGCCCTTGTACTTCCACCACGGGCGCGTCTCCTTGACGCCCCAGGCGTGGTTGAGCGTGGACATGGTCGCGCTGACCGCACCCGACGAGGTCCAGACGGCACCGACGAGCGCGACGACCAGCAAGATTCCGTGCTGCTTGCCCACGACCTCACGTAGCACGCCGTCACAGAGCTGCGCCACGTCGTGCGGCATCACCTGCCACACGAAGTCGATGAGCTGCTGGTCGAGGCCGTGCAGTGGCACGAACGCGACGAGGGAGAGCGCAAGAATACCGAACGGGAAGATCGCGAGCAGCGACCAGTACGCGAGCAGCGCGCCCATGTCGATCGCGCCCCCATCGCGCACGAGCTCGTCCCACATCGCGCGTGCAGCAGCCTTGAGCGTGGGGCGCGACGAGCGCTTACCCACCCAGCGCCACGGACGCGTTGCGGCCTGTTGTTCGCCGCGGTGCGTCGGGATGTGCTGACGGTGCATCGGCACACAGGGAGCAAACGACGTGCCGCACCGACGCTGGCACCCGTTCTGCTCGACGGAGCGGTATGCAGCCTACCAAACGGATGCCGGCATCCACACCGCGCCGCCCTGCGCCGCCTCCGCAACACACGAGACCCGGGCCTGCTCCCGTCGCTGACGAGGGCGGCGGTGTCGTGGTGGAGCCTGAGCTGCCCCTCGCGGAAGATGCGCCCGACCCGAACCCGGGGCTCGACGGCTTCAAGTAACGGCGCTCGTCGCGGATCGCCACACCGGGATCATTTGCGACAACCGCTCCCGCTACGCACCGTGGCGCAGCTCGGCCGCGTGCGCCGTCTGCGCTGGCACAGCTCGCCGCGCATTGGTGTTCTGCAGCTGGAGTGTCTGCGCCTGCATCTCCTGCCCGAGCGCTTCCAGCTGGTCCTCATCGAGGAGCCTGCGCGCCTTCGTGAACAGCTCGGCGCGCTCCTCCTTCACGTGGTGCGCGACCTGCTCGGAGAGCACCGCACATTTCGCCTGGTAGTGCGGATCGTCCGGCGTCATCGAGAGCAGATCCGCGATGAGACGCTTCGCGCCGAGGTGCTCCTCGACGGCTTCCATCAGCAGGTCCTCCGTGTTCGCGCCGAACACCGCCGGATAGAAGATCTTCTCCTCGATGGTGCAGTGGATCGCGAGCGCATCGGCGACCTGGTCGAACAACGCCACCTTCGCGTTGCCCTTCGCGGCGTCGATCTTCTTGAAGAGCGCAGAGACTTCGTCGTGCTGCTGGTCGAGTAGCTTGATCGCGTTCATGGGAGGCTCCTTGGGTGACCTCTCCCTCAGCACCGCGCGTGCCACGTTTCCTTTTAGGATCTGGTCACCTACGACGAGAACTCGCGCTCACAGATGCCCCACCGAGGCACGGCGCGACAGCGCACGCCTACACTTCGCCTCTTTCGTGCAGACGTGCGCAAGTCGCTCATCGAATGTGGCCCCGTCTACAAATCACCGTCGCTGCGTGAGCTGCTTCGCTGATCTTACATGTTGATGGACTGCACACTGTTTGCGATAGTGAACTTCGTACGGTGCAACACGCACCGACGAGGATCGGCAGGAGGGCGCCCCGAATGGTGCCGCCTCTTCGACCTCGAACGCTGTTCCCCGAAACGGCAAACCGCGGGCAACCGTGGTGCGCAAAACCCGGAGACTTTCGCCTCGGCGAGGGCCTGCCTGGTTACCGAAGGGAGTGCGAATGTCGAACGTTCGTCGTTTGAGCAAGCATGTCGTCCACGGGACCCGCGCGGGCCCCAGGTAGCGCAGCAGCTCTCCGCGTAGCGCCTTCGTCGTGCTGCGCGCCGCTCCGACTGCCAATCGGTGCGACCCACAACTGAAGATTCGCAACGCCGTGCGAACGGCGACATATATCGCGGGCTGCCTCCGGGCTTCCCCGCGCCAGGGCCAGCGCCGAGCCGAGGTCGACCAACGTCGATCCTCGCCGCCGCTGGCCTTGCTGTTTTTGCAGCAGCAACATGCTGTCCGGGCACCGGCGGCAGCTACCGAGGTGACGCGCAGCCAATGCATGTTCCGTCGATGCATCATGGACAGCGGTGATGCGTGGCGTGCTCCTCACGATGTTCCTTCTTGGTTGCCAGCCGACGGCGCCGCAGCCGGGCTGGTCCGACGCGCAGGCGGAGTGGCAGGCGCGAAGACCCCACGCCTGGGACACGTGGCGCAAGGTCGCGGCAGGTCCCGATGGAGCAGAGGCCTCGCGTCGCCTTGCCGGGTCTGCCCAGCTCTACGAGTCCGGTGTCGCAGCCTTCGAGCGTGGCGACGAGCGTGCGACGCAGGCGCTGCGCGCGGCGGCCGAGGTCGGTCCCATCGAGCCGTCGCTGTACCTCCGGCTGGCACGTGCGTGCCGCGCGCGGGGCGCCACGGTTCGTGCGGCCGACTTCTATCGCAAGCTCATCGCGGAGCGCAGTGGCGTGGCGCGTCTCGAGGCGGAGCGCGAGCTCGCCGAGATCGATCGCGACGTCGTCGACCCGTTCGAGCCCGCGAACGACGTGCGCACTCCGTACTGGCCGTTCGCCCTCGGCGGGCTGCTCGTCGCCGCGACGATCGTGCTGCTGCTGCGTCGCCGGAGCGTCGACGTCCAACGTATCCTCGAGATGCACCCCGAGCGTGCCGTCGCGTTTGCATACCAGGTCGGAGTCCTGCGGCACGAGCTCTTCAAGCACGGGCTCCGACCTCTCCGCGATGGCGACCAGCGCAACGGCGCGATCGTCGCGCGCGCGTGGCGAGCCCACGTCGACGATCTCGGCCTGCTCCTCGGCCTTTCCGCCGGGTGGGTGGAGCGCGAGCCGAGCTTCGCCGCGGTCGACCGCGCGATCGAGCGGCTCGCGCGCGGACAGCACGTCGCGCTCGACTGCGTGGATCGGCTGGAGCAACAGCTCGTCGCGTGGGTGCGACTCGCGAAGCACACGCGCGTGGATGGTGCGTTGCTCGACCGCATCGTCGAGTCGCTGCGAGACGAGCACCCGGGCAGGCGCCTGGCTGCGGAGCTCGTGGTTCGACCCGCGATGGATGCGCCGCTCGCCGCGATCTACGAGCACGACCTCGCGCTCGTGCTGCGCAACCTCCTGCGCAATGCGGTCGAGGCCGCGCCCAGCGTGCTGCTCGAGGTCCACGTCCACGTCGACGACGCGGGTCGAGAGTGGGTCCGCATCGGCGTGCACGACCCGAGCACGGCGCGACCGCGCGCGGGCGCCAGTGATCGCGGCCTCGGTATCGTGCGCGCGACGCTCGAGCGCTACGGCGGCGCGCTCCTCGATGGTGCACCGGCACCCGGTTTCGCGAAGGCGGTCGTGCTGAGCATCCCCGCAGCGGAGGAAGCTCCCGTGGCTGGCGCGCTCGCACGGAGCGTTGCGTGAGGCTCGTCGTCATCGAGGACGGCGACGAGTACGCGACCTTCGTTCGCGCGCTCGTACCCGACGTCACGTGCGTCGTCGCGAAGAGTGCAGCCGAGGCGCTCCGGACAGCGGTGCGAGGCGACGCGTTTCTCGTCGATCTGCGGTTCGATCGGGTGGACGTCGGCTCGCTCGTCGGCGACGTCGCGCAGCTCGCGGGCGAGCTGTTCGGCGGCGATGAGGTGCGCGCCATGCGCCACCTGGTCGACGAGCAGGGCATCTACGTCTTGAAGGCGCTGCGGGCGGCGGGGCATGATGGTCGAGCGATCTTCGTGCACGACTTCTCCGCACGAAGGCTCGGCCACCTGCGGGTCCGCTATGGCGACGTGGTCGCGATGGCGACCTTCGATGCCGCCGAGCTCCGCCGCCTCCTGGGAGCACGATGACGCAGCACGCGCGCCTTCGACACCTCGCGAAGTACCTCACGCGCGCAGCGCGCAACCTCGGTGCCGGCCCGATCGCGCCTGCGCTGCGGGCCATGCTGGTGCGCGATCTGTACGAAGCGATCGACGGCGGCTCGCCGTTTCACGCGTTCCTGCGCGATGCGGACGCGCTCCCGCAGGCCGACGCGCACGCCATCGGCCTCGCGTTCGCTGCGCTCGATCGGCTCGAGACCCGCGTGCGCGCCTGCGACCAGCCTGCGATGCGCGACGCTGCGGAGATCGCGCTGCGCATCGCCGGGGCGATCCGCGACGGCACCGTGGAGGCAAACCTGTGAGCCGCCCGAAGCTCCTCGTCATCGATGATGGCGACCGCCACATCGAGCTGTGTCACGCGCTGCTCCAGGACTACGACTACGCCACGCGCTGCAACGAGATCGGCCCGTGCTGGCGCTGTCCGAAGCGGGTCGGCTGCACGCTCACCCATGCGCACGACCTCCGCGAAGCCGAGGAGGCGCTCTCGCGCCACGCGGACATCGACGGCGTGCTACTCGATCTGTCCTTCGAGTTGCCGGACGATAGGCTCGCGCCATCGGAAGAGCTCGATCCCCAGCGCCGTCGTGCGCTGCAGGGCCTCGACATCCTGCGCGCGCTGCGTCGTGAGCGGCCATCTTTGCCGGTCGTGCTCATGACCGAGCGCGCGATGCTCGACTACGCGGACGCCGCCGATCGGCTCTTTGCCGACGAGTACGTCACGCTCGCCGGGCGCGACGCATTCGACGCGCAGGCGCTCGCGCTCCTGCTCGAGCGCGCGCTGCCATCAACGGAGGATGCCGCGACGGGCTACGTGTGGGGCGACAGCGCGAAGATGAAGCGTCTGCGCCGCGATGTGCTCGCGCTCGCCGCCACTTCGCTGCCGCTGCTCCTGCTGGGCGAGACCGGCACCGGCAAGACGCGTCTTTGCACCGACGTGCTGCACCCTGCGAGCGGGCGCCACGGACCCCTCGTGATGATCGATCTCTCCGCGCTGCCGGCCGACCTGGTCGCTGGCGAGCTCTTCGGCAGCGCGCGCGGTGCGTACTCGGGCGCGACCGATCGTAAAGGGGCGTTCGAGGCGGCCGACGGTGGCACCCTGTTCCTCGACGAGGTCGGCAACCTCCCGCTCGATGCGCAGCGCGTGCTGCTCGTCGCGCTCGAGCGTGGCTGTGTCACGCGGCTCGGCGAGACGCGCACACGGCCCACCGACGTCAAGGTCATCGCGGCGACCAACGTCGATCTCGCAGCGGCAGTGCGCGACGGTCGCTTCCGCGCCGACCTGTACGCGCGCCTCAACCCGTCGGTGCGCATCGAGCTCGTCCCGCTGCGCGACCGGCCGTCCGATCTACCCGCGCTCATCGAGCACTTCGTCGCGCACGCCTTCGATCGGCCTTCCGATCGCGCGCTCCTCGATCGTTACGCGGCGCGCGCGGTGCCTGGCGTCGAGCTCGGAGAGCGCGTGACCCGCGGCGCGACGCTGCGCTTCGCCCTCGATCGGCTCACCACGACAGAGCTCAAGAAGCACGCGTGGCCCGGCAACCTCCGACAGCTACGTGGTGTGGTGACGACCGCGGTGTTGCTGACGCTGGCCGGCGCGAGTCGGCTCGGCGCCACTCGCAAGAAGACGCATACGCTGCCCGTCTCGCGCAAGCTCGTCCGCGAGCTGCTCGGCGCGCACGTGGCGGCCACGCAGGCGCTCGACGTGGCGCTGCCTCCGCAGAAGCGGCTCCACGACGTCGCGAGGCTGCTCGAGCGTCGACTCTACGAGCAGCTCTTCCGTGAGACCCAGGGTAAGTTCGACGACATGGCGGAGCGGATCCTCGGCAAGCGCGACCTCGCGTCGTCGCGTCGCGTGCGGCTGCGCTACAACCAGCTCGGCCTCAAGGCCCGGCGTCGCGATTCGTAGCATCGCGATCACGATTCGTAGATTCGCGGTGTGAACGCTGCCGCCAAGTCGTTGCGAGCACTGACCCTGGCGACTGGCGCGCGCACTGCACCCATCGCCGGCATGCTCACCACGCGCGACAAGCACGTCCTCATCGCCACCTTCTTCTTCTCGTTCTGCTTCCTCATCACGTGTGCGCTCGTCGGGCCGCGCTACATGAGCCACCTGGTGCGCGCGCCGATGGTCGTGACCACGCCCGTGGTCGACCCTCCGGTCATCGCGGCTGCAAAGGGGGTCGCGCCCGCGATCGTGACCCCCGCGCCGATCGCGCGCCGGAAGAAGGTCGTGCGCCATGAGCACGACACGAAGCAACCGCCCTCGATCGGCGACTGCAAGGGCGATCCGCTCTGTCACATCCTCGACTGACGCGCGTGGTAGCGTCGCTGCGTCGTGCGTATCGTCCCTCACGCGCTCCTCCGCGCACCGCTCCTTCCCGTCGCGGCTCTCGACGACGACACCGTGGACAGCCCGTTGCTCGCAGAAGCCATCGCGCTCGCGAGCCCGACGCTGCACGAGCACGCCGACGAGCGTGGCGCCGAGCGCGTCGCTCGCTATCGGCGCCGCGCCGCGTTCCGGCCGACGCCCCACGGTCTCCTCGCGGGCGTCGCGGTGGTCACGCTCGATGAACGCCCCACGTCGCTGCGGCTCGGCATGCCGGTCGCGCACCACGACGTGACGTGGGCTCGTCTCGCCGCGCTCGGGCGCGCGCTGCTCGAAGGGCGCGCCTGGAAGCGCGCGAAGCTGCGACGCGCACCCTCGCTGGTCGTCTCTGGAGACGAGGCCTGCTGGATCGCGTTCGGCGACCACGACGCGGTGCAGCGACGTGTCGAGCTCGACGAGGTGCTCGCGCGACTGATCGACGCCGCCGAAGACTGGACCACGACGACGAAGCTCGAGCGCCTGGTGCCTCGAGACGTGCTGCTCCAGCTCGTCGACGATGGCTTCTTGCACCACGACCTCGAGCCCCCGCTCGTCGGGCCGCCGCCGCTCGCGTGGATGAAGCAACGGGTGCCGGCGCTCCGGCTCGAGGGGACGACGCCGGACGCACTGCGAACGGAGCTCGCGATGCTGCCTGGGCAGGGCCCGACGCCGCTGCACGCGATCTTGCTGCACGACTCGACGGGGAGCCACGTGTGCATGAGCCCAGTGGCGCGTGCGGCCGCGCTCGCGCCGCTGCTGTTCGCGCTTGCCGAGGCGCTGTCGCCGCCGGTCGACGAAGCGAAGCTCGCCGGTATCGACGAGCAGCTCGCCGCGGCGAGCTCCACCGTTGGGGAAGGCCTCGTGCCCGTCGCGGCGCTCGAGCACGAGCGCTATGGAACACGCCGCGTGGACGCGCCAGCGCCACGCCTCGAGGTCGTCACGTGGCTCGCTGGTCTCGTCGCGGACGCTGCCCGCGAGCGCCGCACGCTCGACCTCGACGCCGAGGCGTTGCAAGCGCGCTGCGGAACGTCGCACACGGACACGTTCGAGCTGCAGCTCGCGCCGTGCAGCAACGAACACGAGCGTGAGGGGATGGACTGGCTCCTCGGTGTGCACGCGCCCGCCGGCTCGAGCTGGGGTCGCTACGTGCACGCGCTCGGCGATGACATGTACGAGGCCCTCGGCGCGCTGAACGAGCTGGAGCGCGAGCTCGATGGCGACGTGCTGCGCCTCGACGTTGCGTACGCGCCGAGCCGAGAGGTCGCGGATCTCTGCTGCACCCCCGCGCTGCGCGA
>JBDTCO010000227.1:0-12559 GCA_039923495.1 Polyangia bacterium | reverse complement strand
ACGAGTGCCCGACGACGCTCGTCGCCGCTGCTGCGAGTCGTTGCGGCGCTGCCGCGTGGAGCCCGAGCGACGTGCGCAGGGCGTCGACGATGGCGACGACGAGGGCTGCCCAGCCCGCGAGCGCGACGACGAGCGCGGGACGCCGCGGCTCGAAACCGAGCGCGCGGAAGCCGAGCAACGTACCGCGCGTCTGCAGGAGGCCGACGACGAGCGCACCGGAGAACGCCGCGATGACGAGCGGCAGCGCGCGCGCGACGACGACGTGCAGCGCCGCATCGAGCGTGCTCCCGGCGGTCCACGAGGCACGCGCGAGCTCGACGAGCGCCTGCACGAGCGCGCCGCGCTGCAGCTGGAGCGCGAGGCATCCACCGAGGAGCGCGCCCGCCATGGGTGCCAGCGAGGAGCGAACGACGTCGCCGTGTCTGCGTGCGGTCCGATCGTCCATGTCAGAAGCCGAAGCCGGCGCGCACGGTGACGGTATCCCACCCGACGCTGTGCACGTTGAAGGTGGGCGTCTCGCCCGCTGCGATCTGTGCCTTGATGACGTTGCCGTCGACGCCGCCGTAGATCGGGTGCGCGTACCCCACCGCCGCCGTGAAGTGGAAGCTGCTTGCGACGAAGACCTCGATGCCAGCCTCGATTGTCGGCCGGTACTCGTAGCTCACTTCTCTCTTTCCCTCGATCGTGGCGCCGATGACGCCTGCCGACAGCTTCACGTCGAGGAAGGGTGTCACGCGCGCGGGATACTGCACACCGACCCCGAGCCCGATCTCCGCGAGGAACGCGCCCTCGCGCGTCGACGATCCGGCTGCGGCCGAGATGCCGAGGCGGAAGTAATGCGACAGCGGAAAGCCGTCGATCTCGACGAGGTGGAACGGCAGCGCACCGCCGTACGGATCCGCGACCGCGAGATAGCGATAGCTCACGTCGAGGTGCGCGACGGGATGCATCCTGCGAAATCGCAGCGCCAGCTTCGGGTCGTCTTCGTCGAGCGATGGCGCCAGGAACGGAAGGCACTCACCGCGCGCACACTTCGGATCATCATTCGGTTCGATCATCGCGTGTCCGATGCCCTGCGCTGCGAGCATCCACGCGAGCCCGACCCCGATGCACGCGCGCATGACGCGTTTACGGTAACACGCCGGACCGCCCCGCCTCGGCGACCGACTGCCCGACGCCGTGCGCGAATGACGCGAGCCCCCCGAGGAGCAGCAGCGAGGCGACGAGCGGCCGCAGCGAGCGCGTCACGCGGTGTGCCTGGAGCGGCGTCTCGGCGGCGAGCTCCCAGCGGTTCGCCACCGCAGCCAGCACCTCGAGGATCGCGAGCGCGAGCAGCGTCGGGAGCGCCAGGCTCGCTGCGAGCTCGACGAAGCGAGCTCCATGCATCGCGAAGCCATCGGTCGGTAGCGCGGATGCACACATCAGCAGCACGGGTCCGCCCACCGCGAAGAACGCGAGCCACGCGAGCGTCGTGTAGATCCCATCGAGCGCGGGCGTGCGCACGGCCTTGCCGACGATCGCGCCCGCCCAGCGGGCTGCCCACACCGGCGCGAGCACCATGAGGCCCAGCCCCAGTCCGCTGACGATTGCGTGTAGCGGCGAAGTATCGTGCGCGCCACCGAAGCTCGCGAGCACGAGGCCAAATGCGAGCCGCGCGAGCAGACCCGGCAGAGGCAGACACAGTGCGAGCGGCACCGTGTGCAGCGCCGCGAGTAGCAGCACGTCCGGCGTCATCGTCGCTTGCCCACCTGGATCGCGGTGCCGAACATGCTGGTCGAGAACGCGACGAGCCTCGTCGCAGCCCAGCCGCCGCACACGAGCACGATTGCACCGACGGCGAGCAGGCGCGGCACCGTCGAGAGCGACCGATCGCGTACGCGCGTCGCGCCCTGCAGGAAGCCCGCGATGAGCCCTGCGGCGAGCAGCGCGCCGAGCAGAGGGAGCGCGAGCGCGCCGAGCAGGCGCATGGCCTCGCGGAGCGCGTTCTCGAAGGGCGCCGGCATCACGCCCCGAGCAACCCGTGGGTGAGCAGCGCCCACCCATCGACCGAGATGAACAGCAGAAGCTTGAGCGGCAGCGACACGACGCGCGCCTCGAGCCCATTCATACCGAGCCCGAGCAGCGCTACCGCGACGAGCAGGTCGAGCACGAGGAACGGCAGCAGCAGGAAGAAGCCGATGCGAAAGGCAGCCTGGAGCCCTTCGAGCGCGTATGCCGGTAGCATCACCGTGAGGTCGTGATCGGTGACCGCGTCGCGGTCCGCAGGGGTACGCAGGTCCCGCTGGATGGCCGCGAGCTTCTGCCGTTCGACCAGCGGCGTGTGCTGCTCGAGGTACGCGCGCACGCCCTCGCCACTGCCCGCGAGCGTGGCCGCGTCACCTTCCTTGACGACCGGACTCAGCACGAACGCCGCGAGCAGCACGGCAAGCCCCACCACGACGGTCGAGGGCAGCGCCCGCCCACCGACCGCGCGCCCGAGCAGCGAGAGCACGACAGCGAACTTCAGCACGCACGCGATCGCCAGCAGCCCGAGTGGCACCAGCACGAGCATCGAGACGCCACTCACGAGCGCTTCCAGGCGCTCTGCAGCAACGCGGGCAGCGCAGGAGCGCTCGCCACCGGAAGCCGCGCCACGGCCCTGTCATCGAGCTCCATGAGGAGCTGGATGCCGGCCTCCGAGCTCGCCAGCACGAGGTTGCGACCTCCGAGCTCCACGACGTAGATCGAGCGCCTGGGCTCGAGCTCGAGCCGGTAACGCACGCGCTCGCTTGGAGTACGCCGCACCCACAGCAAGCCGAGCGCGCAGAGCGCGAGGCCGAGAACACTCCACAGCATCGCGGTCGCCATCACGGGCGATGAGACAGCCTCGGATCTACGCGAGCAACTTTTCCCCGGTCGCGAACCAGAAACAAAAAGAGGAGCCACATGGGCTCCTCTCTTCGATGGTGCGTGCTGCGAAGACTACTCTTCCGTCTTCGCGGCCTTCTTCTTCTTGGGCGCAGCGGTCGCAGCCTTGGGGGCGGCGTCGTCCTTCGGCGCGGCCTTCTTCTTGGCCGACTTACCCTCGGCCGACTTCGCCTCGACGGGCGCGGCCTCCGCCTTCGCATTGCCGCGCTCGACGAGCTCGATGATGGACATCGGAGCTGCGTCGCCCTTGCGGTTGCCGATCTTCAGGACGCGCGTGTAGCCACCCGGACGACCGACAAAGCGCGGGCCGATCTCGTTGAACAGCTTCTGCAGCGTGGCCTTCTGCTTCACGACCCGACCAGCCATACGCATGGCGTGAACGACGCGCGCCTTGTCGTCGGCATCGGCCTTCTCGTTCGTCATGACCTTGCCAACCGAGGCGGCCCACGTGATCGCCTTCTCGGCGATGCGGCGGATCTCCTTGGCCTTGGCGTCGGTGGTGCGAATGTGCTCGTGCTCGAAGAGCGCGTTCACGAGGCTCGCGAAGAGCGCGTGGCGGGGACCCGACTTGCGACCGAACTTACGACCGTGCTTCTGGTGGCGCATTGGCTATCTCTCGTTCTCGGTAAGTAACGCTTAGGCCTTGCCGCGCAGTGCGGGCGGGACCCAGCCGTCGAGCTTCATGCCGAGCGTGAGGCCCATCTCGGCGAGAATCTCTTTGATCTCCTTGAGCGACTTGCGCCCAAAGTTCTTGGTCTTGAGCATCTCCGCCTCGGTCCGCTGCACCAGCTCGCCGATGTAGCGGATGTTGGCGTTCTGGAGGCAGTTCGCCGACCGGACCGACAGCTCGAGCTCGTCGACGGACTTGTCGAGGTTCTCGTTGAGCTTGGCGGCTTCCTCGGAGACGGTCTCTTCGATCGGCTCCTCGGTCTCTTCGAAGTTGATGAAGATCGAGAGCTGGTCCTTCATGATCTTCGCGGCGTACGCAACGGCGTCGTCGGGACGAACCGACCCATCGGTCCACACCTCGAGCGAGAGCTTGTCGAAGTCCGTCTGCTGACCAACGCGCGCGTTGGTGACGATGTAGTTGACCTTCTTGACCGGCGCGAAGAGTGCGTCGATCGGGATCGTGCCAACCGACATGTTGGCCGACTTGTTGCGATCGGCAGGAACGTAGCCGCGCCCCATCTGCACCATGAGCTCCATGTGGAGCTTGCCACCGCGCGAGAGCGTAGCGATGTGGTGGTCGGGGTTGAGGACCGTGACGCCGTCTGAAGCCGTGATATCGCCGGCAGTGACGCGACCCTCGCCGTCCTTGTCGAGGCGAATGACGCGCGGACGCGGATCATCGCACTTGAGCAGGACTTCCTTGAGGTTGAGCACGATGTCCGTCACATCCTCGACGACGTCGGGGAGCGTCTGGAACTCGTGGACCACGCCGTCGATCTTGATGGCCGTGATGGCCGCGCCCTGCAGCGACGACAGGAGCACGCGACGGATGGAGTTACCGAGCGTCGTGCCAAAGCCGCGCTCGAGCGGATCGCAGGTGAACTTCGCGTAGGTCGAGGAGAGTGTCTCCTTCTCGACGTCGAGGGTCTTCGGGCGGATCAGATCGCGCCAGTTCTTGGACATGAGTGCGGGGCTGGTGCTGGACATGTCGGTGCTCCTTCGACGTACGAGTACGGTGAGACGGTCGTATTCGCGACCACAGCCACACCGGCACAGCCGGGAGCCGTTTAGAGCTTGCTAGAAACGTCCACTCGAACGCGCGCGAGAAACGCGCGGTGGGGGGAGGCTCGCGGCGGCTCTGCCGCGGTGAGGGGGGACGGGAACGTCCCCCTTACTTGGAATAGAGCTCGACGATCAGCTGCTCACGGATCGGCATCGTGAAGTCCTCGCGCGAGGGCATACCCTTGACCCGACCCGAGAACTTCTCCTTCTCGAGCTCGAGCCACTGCGGAACGCCGCGGCGATCGACGCCGGTGAGCGACTCACCGATGCGCTTGATCTTCTGGCTCTTCTCACCGACGGCGACGACGTCACCGGCGCGCACGAGGTACGACGGGATGTCGACGCGCTTGCCGTTGATCGTGAAGTGACCGTGACGAACGAGCTGGCGAGCCTCCGCGTGATCGGAAGCGAAGCCGAAGCGGTAGACGATGTTATCCAGGCGGCGCTCGAGGAGGATGAGCAGGTTCTCGCCGGTGACGCCCTTCATGCGGGACGCCTTGTAGTAGTAGCCGCGGAACTGACGCTCGGCGACGCCGTAGATGCGCTTGACCTTCTGCTTCTCACGGAGCTGCTCGCCGTAGTTCGACGGCTTCTTCTTGCGCGCCTGGCCGTGCTGGCCGGGTGCGTAAGCGCGACGCTCGTAGCCGCACTTGTCGGTGTAGCAACGATCGCCCTTGAGGAAGAGCTTCATGTCTTCGCGACGGCAAAGACGGCAAACCGGACCGATATAACGAGCCATGCTTTTCGATTCCTATAGGAGGTCGGGCGCCAGGTTCAGCGCTCGAAGGAGGTCAGACGCGACGACGCTTGGGCGGACGGCAGCCATTGTGCGGAATCGGCGTGACGTCGCGGATGAGCGTGATCTTGAAGCCGGCCGCCTGCAGAGCGCGGAGCGCGGACTCACGGCCCGAGCCCGGGCCGTTCACGTACACGGAGATGGAACGCATGCCGTGATCCATGGCCTTTTTGGCCGCGTCCTCGGCAGCAAGCTGCGCGGCGAACGGCGTCGACTTGCGCGAGCCCTTGAAGCCACGCACGCCCGACGACGACCACGACACCACGTTGCCGCTCACGTCGGTGATCGTGACAATCGTGTTGTTGAACGTCGACTGGATATGAGCGATTCCGCTCTGGACGTTCTTCTTGACCTTCTTCTTCGCGACCTTGGCCATTTCAACCTATCTTTTTTAAGGGACCTTCTCGTCCCCTCTCCGTCGAGTCTTGCTCGTCGGATACACCCCGTTGCGCGTTGCTCGCGGCGGGATCTGGTGAGCTCGCAAGACCGGTCACGATGACCAGCGCGAGATTGGAAACTATGCTCAGTCGGTCTTGGGCTTGCGGCTGAGCTGACCCTTGCGCGGGCCCTTGCGGGTGCGCGAGTTCGTGTGCGTGCGCTGACCGCGGACCGGGAGACCCTTGCGGTGACGCAGCCCACGGTAGCAGCCGAGATCCATGAGGCGCTTGATATTCATCGAGATCTCGCGGCGGAGATCGCCCTCGACCTTGACGCCCGAAGCCTCCATGGCATCGCGGATCTGACGCAGCTCGTTCTCGTCGACGTCGTCGGTGCGCTTGTCGCCCGAGACCTTTGCCTTCTCGAGGATGGAGGTCGCCGACGACTTGCCGACGCCGTAGATGTACTGCATCGCAACCTGCATCCGCTTGTTACGCGGAAGGTCGATGCCTGCAAGACGAGCCATTAACCCTGCCTCTGCTTGTGACGCGGATTCTCGCAGATGATCAGAACGACGCCCTTGCGCCGAACGACCTTGCACTTGTCACAAATCTTTTTAACTGACGCGCGAACCTTCATGAACCTCACCCCAATGAACGGAAGGTGGAATAGAAAAACACCCCTCGACCCGAGGGGCCGCTACCTATACATGCGGCCCTACGTGATCGCAACAAGAAAAACCATCAGCGATGGCTCAACACCACCGGCCCGTTTTCGGTGATCGCCACGGAGTGCTCGAAGTGCGCAGACAGCGAGCCATCGGCGGTGACGGCGGTCCAGCGATCCTCGAGCACGCGAACCTCGGGCGTGCCGGCGTTCACCATCGGCTCGATCGCGATGACCCAGCCGACCTTGAGCCGCAGCCCACGACCCGGAGATCCGTAGTTCGGCACTTGTGGATCTTCGTGCATCGCGCGGCCGATGCCATGCCCGACGAAAGATCTTACGACCGAGAACCCGAGCGGTTCGACATACGATTGCACCGCCCAGCCGATGTCGCCGATGCGGTTGCCCTCTTTGGCCTGCGCGATGCCTAGGTCGAGCGACTTCTTCGTTTCATCGATGAGCCTCTGCGCTGCCGGCAGGCAGGTCCCAACGGGGATTGTGCGCGCAGAGTCACCGCAGAAGCCCTCGACGAAGCAACCGAAGTCGATCCCGAGGACATCCCCGTCCTTCAGCACCTCGTCGCGCCGCGGGATGCCGTGGACGATCACGCTGTTGATCGACGTGCACAGCACCGCCGGGTAGCCGTTGTAGTCGAGGAACGCCGACGTAGCCCCGAGCTTCCTCATGGTGCGGTCGGCAAGTTCGTTGAGGTCCCACGTGCTGACACCGGGCTTCGACGCGGCCTCGAGCTCGTCGAGCGTCTTCCGTACCGCCTGGTTCGCCCTGTAGAGCTTGGCGATGTCCTCTTGAGACTTCTGGTAGACGCGCACGTGCTCAGCCGTCGAGAGCTTGCACGATGCGCGCGAGCACGATCTCGAGCTCGCCGACACCGTCGACGGTCGCGAGCAGGCCCGCATCGCGATAGTAGGTGCACAGTGGCGCTGTCTTCTTGCGGTACTCTTCGAGCCGCTGGCCGATGGCCTCGGGCTTGTCATCAGCACGGGTGATGAGCCCGACGTGGCCACAGCTGTCGCAGGTATCGGCGACCTTCGGCGGCGCGAACTTCACGTGGTACGACGCGCCACACTTCGGGCACGAGCTGCGACCACCGAGGCGTTCGAGCAGCACGGCCTCGGGAACCTGGACGTCGATGACGCGGAGCGGGCCACGCCCGAGCTTCGCGAGCACGTGGCCGAGCGCGTCGGCCTGCGGCACCGTTCGCGGGAAGCCGTCGAGGATGAAGCCGCGGCTGGCGTCTCCGAGCGCGAGGCGCTCCTCGACGAGACCAATGACCACCGAGTCGGGCACCAGCTGACCCGCGTGCATATACTTCTCGGCCTCTTTGCCGAGTGGCGTGCCATCACGGCGCGCGGCACGCAGCATGTCACCCGTCGAGATCTGCGGAATACCAAAGCGCGAGGCGAGGCGCTGCGACTGGGTGCCCTTACCGGCACCAGGCGCGCCGAGCAGGATCAGGTTTCGTTCAGGCTGCGTGACCATCCCCGGCCCCTTCTTACAATTGCAACTCGCAGGGCGCTAGGCGCTGCGAGAACGAAGCGCTCGACCGCGGACACGAGGACCCTTCGGTCCACTGAAGCCCTCGTAGTTGCGCGTGATGAGGTGACTCTCGATCTGCTGCACGGTGTCCAGCGCGACGCCGACGACGATCAGCAGGCTGGTGCCGCCGAAGGAGAACGGCACCTTGAACTTTTGCTGCATGAACGAAGGCAGGACGCAGACCGCCGAGATGTAGAGCGCGCCGCCGAACGTGAGACGAGACAGCACGCGATCGATGTACTCGGCGGTGGCCTTGCCCGGACGGATGCCAGGAATGAAGCCACCATACTTCTTCATGTTGTCGGCAACGTCGACGGGGTTGAAGGTGACCGCCGTATAGAAGTAGCAAAAGAAGATGATCAACGCGACGTAGAGCACGTTGAAGCGCCAGTCGCCGGCCTGCAGCGAATCGGTGATCTTCTGCAACCACGGGGCCTGGATGTAGCTCGCGAGCTGACCCGGGAACATGAGGATCGTGGACGCGAAGATCGGCGGGATGACGCCGGCGATGTTGATCTTGAGCGGGAGGTGCGTCGACTGCCCGCCGAACATCTTCCGTCCTACGACGCGCTTGGCGTATTGCACCGGGAGCTTTCGCTGTCCGCTCTCGAAGAAGATGATGACCGCGATGACCGCGATGACGATGCCCGCGATGATGAACAGGTCGAACGCCGTGAGGCTGTCACCCTGCGTCTGCGACTTCTGCACGAGACGCACGCACGCATCGGGGAAGCCAGCGACGATGCCGGCAAAGATGATGAGCGAGATCCCGTTGCCGATTCCACGCTCGGTGATCTGCTCGCCGAGCCACATGATGAAGGCGGTGCCGGTCGTGAGCGACACCATCGTCAGCAGGCGGAAGCCCAGGCCCGGGTGCAGGACCACCTCGCCGAACTGGCGATAGCTGATGTTGTACCCCTCGAGCATGCGAGCGATGAAGAACGACTGCACCAAGGACAGCGCGATCGTCCCGTAGCGCGTGTACTGGTTGATCGTCTTCTGTCCCTGCTCACCCTCTTTGCTGAGGCGATCGAGCGCGGGGATGACTACGGTGAGGAGCTGCAGAATGATCGACGCCGAGATGTACGGCATGATCCCGAGCGCAAAGATCGACAGCTGCTCGAGCGCACCGCCCGAGAACATGTTGAAGAGGCTGAGGAACGAGCCCGACGACGCGCGCATGACCTGCTTCATGACGGCCCGGTTCACACCGGGCGTCGTCACGAAGATGCCGACGCGATAGACCGCGAGCAGCGCCAGTGTGAAAATGACGCGGCGGCGGAGCTCGGGAATCTTGAAGATGTTGGCGATGCTGGACACCACTGCTCCTATGGTCGCCGAACGGGGATGGTCACCGAACCGCCGGCGACTGTGTTGCTACTTCGCAGCAGCGTCGGACTCGGCCTTCTTGGCCGTGACGATGTTCGCTTTGCCGCCGGCCTTCTCGAGCTTCTCCTTGGCCGCGGCCGAATAGAAGTGAGCGTGGACGGTGAGCTTCTTCGTGAAGGCGCCGTCGCTGAGGACCTTGACGAACTCGGTCGCGCGCGGCACGAGGCCCTTCTCCTTGAGCGAGTCGATCGTGACCTCGCCCGAGTCGAAGCTCGCGCCGATGTCGCCGAGGTTCACGGCGAAGATGTCCTTCTTGAAGCGCGCGTTGGTGAAGCCGCGCTTCGGGATGCGGCGGGCCATCGCCGTCTGGCCGCCCTCGAAGCCGGGCTTCGGGATGCCGTGGTGACCGGTGCGAGCCTTCTGACCCTTCTGGCCCTTGCCAGAGGTCTTGTGAAGACCCGAGCCGTGACCACGGCCGAGGCGCTTCTTCTTTTTTGTCGCGCCGGGGTTCGGAGCGAGCGTGTGGAGAGTCGTACCCATTTTACAAACCTCTACCTATCGGCTGCGCACTGCCGTCTCTGGACGGCACGCGCGGGATTTACTTCGAGGAGTCCGCGGCCTCGACGGTGACGAGGTGCGAGACCCTGCGGATCATCCCGCGCACCGACAACGAGTCGTTGAGGATGACCGCCTGGTGCATGCGGGTCAACCCGAGTCCCTTGATCGTCAGCTTCTGACGCTCCGGGCGGTTGATGCCGGAGCGGATGAGCGTGACCTTGAGCTTGAGCGCCATGATCGTGTCCTTGCTGCCCGACTACTGCAGGCTCTCGAGCGTCTTGCCGCGCGCCTTGACCGTGTCTTCGGCCGAGCGGAGCTGCTGGAGCGCTGCGATGGTGGCGTGGATGACGTTGTGCGGGTTCGACGTCCCGATGCACTTCGTCAGGATGTCCTGAATGCCCGCGACCTCGACGAGGTTGCGCACGGCTCCGCCGGCAATGACGCCGGTACCCTGCGACGCCGGCTTGAGCAGAACTTCGCCGGCGCCGAAGATGCCGAGGACCTCGTGCGGGATCGTGTGCTTGTCGAGCGGGATCTTGAAGATGTGCTTCTTGGCCTGCTCGGTGCCCTTGCGGATGGCCTCGGGCACTTCGTTGGCCTTGCCGAGGCCGGCGCCGAGGTGACCGTTCTGGTCACCCACGACGACGAGCGCGGAGAAGGAGAAGCGACGGCCGCCCTTGACGACCTTCGCAACGCGGTTGATGTAGACGACACGGTCGACCAGCTCGCCGACCTCGTTCATGTTGACGCTCACGAGGACTCCTTAGAACTTCAGGCCGGCTTCACGCGCGGCGTCGGCGAGCGCCATGACGCGCCCGTGGTAGATGAAACCATTGCGATCGAAGACGACCTTCTCGACGCCCTTCGACTTCGCGCGCTCGGCAATCGCAGCGCCGATCTTCTTGGCGCGGTCGACCTTGTTGAGGCCCTTGAGCTCCGCCGCGATCTTCTCGTCGAGCGTGCTGACAGCAACGAGCGTCTCGTGCTTCTCGTCGTCGACGATCTGGGCGTACATGTGCTTCGACGAGCGGAAGACCGACAGGCGCGGACGCTCTGCGGTTCCGTTCACTTTTTTGCGGATGTGCGCCTTGCGGCGGTCCCGGGTTTCGAGCTTGGTCTTGGGCATCTCTGGTTCTCTCTCTCAGGTTCCGAAGGTTCGTTCGACCTTCGGGTCTCTGACTAGGCCGCGCCGGTCTTGCCGACCTTGCGACGGATGACTTCTTCGACGTACTTGATGCCCTTACCCTTGTAGGGCTCCGGCGGGCGGATCTCGCGGATCTTCGCGGCGGTGGCGCCGAGGAGCTCGCGGTCGATGCCGTTGAGCGTGATGACGTTCTTCTCGACCTTCGCACCGACGCCCTTGGGCAGGTCGAACACGACGGGGTGCGAGAAGCCGAGCGCCATGTTGAGCTTCTGGCCGGCGACCTCGGCGCGATAACCGACGCCGTTGATCTCGAGAGCGCGCTCCCAGCCGTCCGAGACGCCCTTGACCATGTTGGCCAGGAGCGCGCGGATCATGCCGTGCTTGGAACGGTTCTCGCGGCTGTCGTCGGCGCGCTCGACCGTGACTTCCTGGCCGGCAACCTTGACGGAGACGCCCTCGGGCAGGTGACGCTTGAGCTCGCCCTTCGGCCCCTTGACCGAGACGTCGTCCTTCGTGACGTTGAGTGCAACGCCCTTCGGAAGCGGAATGATTTTACGACCAACGCGGCTCATTACCACACCTCGCAGAGAAGCTCACCACCGAGGCCCGCCTTCTTGGCGGCGCGATCGGTCATGACACCCTTGCTGGTGGTGAGGATGCCAACGCCGAGTCCCGAGCGAACACGCGGCATGTTGTCCTTGCGCGCATACTTGCGCTGACCGGGACGCGACACGCGGCGGATGCCCTGGATGACGTTGACGTTGTTGGTGTCGTACTTGAGCTCGACGGTGATGATGCCCTGCTTGTTGTCGTGCTCGTGTGCGACGTCGACTAGGAAACCCTCGTCGAGGAGAACCTGAGCGATGCGCTGCTTCAGCTTTGACGACGGAATCTGGACCTTCGCCTTCCGCGCGGTGATGCCGTTGCGGATGCGGGTCAGCATATCGGAGATTGGATCAGTCATTGTCTTTAACCCCTACCAGCTCGACTTGATGACGCCGGGAATGTCTCCCCGCAGCGCGTACATGCGGAAGCAGAGGCGGCACATGTCGAACTTACGCATGTACGACCGCGGTCGACCGCAGAGCGGGCAGCGGCTCTTGATCCGAGACGAGAACTTGGGGGGCTTGCGAACTTCTTGTGCGAGACGGGCCATTGTTTGTCCTTTTTATCTATGCCGTCGTGGTGGAGCGAAACGGCATGCCGAGCGCCTTGAGAAGCGCGCGGCCGTGATCGTCCGTTTTGGCGGTCGTGACGATCGAGATGTTCATGCCCTTGATCTTCTCGACGCGGTCGAAGTTGATCTCGGGAAAAATGATCTGCTCGCGAATACCGAGCGAGTAGTTGCCGCGGCCATCGAAGCCCTTCGGCGAGACGCCCTTGAAGTCACGGACGCGCGGGAGCGCTACGGTGACGAGGCGATCGAGGAACTCCCACATGCGATCGCGACGGAGCGTGACCATGGCGCCGATCTTCTGGCCCTCGCGAAGCTT
>JBDTCO010000226.1:0-9621 GCA_039923495.1 Polyangia bacterium | reverse complement strand
GTTGACGGCGCCGACCTGTGCGACGGACACGAGCGTCGAGTGCTACGACGCGAACATCGATGCCAACGCTACCAAGGTCTACCACCTCGACCTCACCGCGCTCTCGCTCGTCGACGACCTCGGGCTGCCGCAGCGCGCCGGCCTCATGGGCGGCATCACGCGGGGCCAGGGCGCCATCATCGGGCAAGTCCACGACTGTGACGGCGTCAGGCTCGCCAACGCGCAGGTCGGCTTCATCGCGGGCGACCAGCCCGACCGCGTCACGTACTTCGACGCGACCGATCCCGCCATCCCGTTCCCCGATGCCGGCCGCGCACAGCTCGGCACCGATGCGTCTGGCCTCTACGCCGCGTTCAACTTCCAGCCCGGCCCGGTCACCGTCGAAGCCGCGGGCCTTCTCACCACCGATGGTGCGCTCGTCGACCTCGGAGCGAACGACGTACGCGTCTACGCCAACACGGTCACGCTCGTCGGGCTGAGTGGGGCCCGTCCGCGATCC
This sequence comes from Polyangia bacterium, assembly GCA_039923495.1. Lineage (GTDB taxonomy): Bacteria > Myxococcota_A > Polyangia > Palsa-1104 > Palsa-1104 > JBDTCO01. The sequence goes on along the minus strand of JBDTCO010000226.1, from coordinate 9,122 downwards.
CGCGTCGTCGCCGACGCGGGCGCCACGACGCCGTAATCCTCGCGCTATCCGTCGGTGGCGTGACGGAGAGCGGCGCTCGGCGCGCCGTCGGCATCGTGCTCGACGAGCGGCGCGAGCAGCTTCATCCCGCCAGGCGCGCGGCCCTTCTCGAACAGCACCATCACGCGGTTCGCGGGCTCGCCCGCACGACCGGCAATGGGCTGCACGATGCGCGTCGCGAGCTTCTCGCGGTTCGCCATGGTGCACAGCTCGTCGAGCCGAGACGCAGGGTAGATGACCGCTGCCTGGCCGAGGGGCACGAGCGCACGCCGCAGCTCTGCGCAGAGCCGCGCCAAAGGGAGCCGCACCTCGTGCCGCGCAATCGCCGCCTCCGCGTCGGGGTTCACGTGCCCGCGACCGAGCGGCTGGAACGGCGGGTTGCTGACTGCCCAGTCGAAGCGGCCGCCCGGAAGCCGTCGAGCCTGTCGCGGATCGGCGAGGTCGAGCTCGAGCACCTGCGCGCGCTCCGAGAGGCCGTTCTGCAGCACGTTGCTCCGCGCGAGTCCCGCGAGCCTGGCCTGCAGCTCCACCGCGACGAGCTTCGCCTGCGGCACGCGCACGAGCAACGCGAGCCCGAGCACACCACAGCCCGCGCCGAGATCGCACAGCGAGAGCGGCCCTGCACGCGGGCGTCGACCGTGCGCGCTCATGAAGTCGGCGAGGAGGAGCGGATCTGCCGTGAAGCGATAGCCGCACCGTGGCTGCTCGAGCACGAGCGCGCCGCGAAGGATCGAGTCGCGCGTCAGCGACACCATCAGGCACGCGCTCACCTCGGGCTCGCTACGCACGCGCTCCGATGTCGCGACGGATCTGCGCGCCGGGAAAGTCGATCTTCGCGACGGCATCGTAGGCCTGCGTGCGCGCGCTCGCCACGTCTACACCGACGCCGGTGACGGCGAGCACCCGACCACCCGACGAGAAGGTACGATCCCCATCGAGGCGCGTCCCGGCGTGGAAGACGAGGGCGTCCACGGAGTCGAGGCCGCGCAGCTCGACCGATGGTGCGAGCGTCCCGGGATAGCCGGCCTGCGCCATCACGACGGTGACCGCTGCGCCCTTGCCGAACACGAGCGGTACTGGCGCGCGACCGTGCGCCACCGACTCGAGCGCGACGAGCAGGTCTCCGCCAGGTCCGTCATCGAGCCGCGCGACGAGCGCCTCGGTCTCGGGGTCGCCGAAGCGACAGTTGTACTCGAGCAGCTTCGGGCCGTCGGCGGTGATCATGAGCCCCGCGAACAGGAGCCCACGAAACGCGCGGCCCTCCGCGACGAGCGCGCGCGCGCTCGGCCTTAGGATCTCGTCGACGGCACGCGCCAGCATCGCGTCGTGGAGCACGGGGGTCGGGCTGACCACGCCCATGCCGCCGGTCATCGGCCCGCGATCGCCGTCGAAGATCGTCTTGTGGTCCTCGGCGGAATCGAGCGGTACGACGTCCTCGTCGACGACGAACGCGAGCAGCGACGCTTCGCGTCCGACGAGGAACTCCTCGACGACGATGCGCCCACCGTACGCGAGGAGGTCCTCGGCGGCGCGCTTGGCCTCGATGCCACCGTCGCAGACGTAGACCCCCTTGCCGGCTGCGAGCCCATCGGCCTTCACCACGATGCGCGAGTGAGCCCGGAGCCGCGTGTCGATGAACTGCGACGCCTCGACCAGGCTCGAGAACGTACCGAACGCGGCGGTCGGGATGCCGTGGCGATGAGCGAGGTCCTTGCACAGGGCCTTCGAGCCCTCGATCGCTGCGGCTGCACGGCTGCACCCGAACACCAGCGCGCCATCGGCCCGGAGCTGATCGGCGAGCCCTGCCACGAGAGGTGCCTCCGGCCCCACGACGACGAGATCGATGCGCTCGCGCCTCACCACCTCGCGCAGCTCGCCCGAACGATCCGCCGCGATGGCGAGGTTGGTGGCGACTCGCGCGGTGCCCGCGTTGCCGGGCGCGACGAACAGCGTCGGCCTCGCAGCCGAACGCGCGAGTGCCCACGCGAGCGCGTGCTCGCGTCCCCCCCCACCGACGATCAGGACGCGCATTTCCTAATGCCGGAAGTGCCGCATCTTGGTGAGGACCATGGCGACGTCGTGCGCGTCGCAGGTGGCGATGACCTCGGGGTCCTTCACCGAGCCACCGGGCTGGATGATGGCGCGCACCCCCGCCGCGATCGCCAGCTCCACACCATCCGGGAACGGGAAGAACGCGTCCGAAGCGAGCACGCAGCCGGTGAGCGGGAGCTGCGCCTTGTCGCGCGCGATCTTGACGGAGTCGACCCGCGACATCTGCCCAGCCCCTACACCGAGCGTGCGCGCGCCGCCATCGAGCAGGCCGGCCAGGACGATCGCGTTCGACTTGACGTGCTTGCAGACGCGCCACGCGAAGTCGAGCGCGCGCAGCTCGTCGGCCGAGGGTGCGCGCTTCGTGACGACCTGCGCGTCGGCCGCGGGCACGAGCCCCACGTCGCGATCCTGCACCAGCACGCCTCCGTGCACGGACCGCATCACGAAGCCACTGTGGCCGTGCCGCGGCGTCTGGTACGCGAGGAGGCGCAGCGCCTTCTTCTTGCCCAGCAGCGCACGCGCGCCGTCGGTGAAGCCCGGCCCGATGATGCACTCGAGGAACGTCTCGGCGAGCAGCGCGGCAAGCTCGTCGTCGACGACGCGGTTCGTGGCGACGATGCCACCGAACACGCTCACCGGGTCGCACTCACGCGCGAGGCGATACGCGGTGGCGACGCCGGCGTCCGACTCGGCCACGCCCGACGGGTTCGTGTGCTTGATGATCGCGACCGCGGGCCGCGCGAACTCGGAGACGAGCTGAAGCGCCGCGTCGAGGTCGACGTAGTTGTTGAAGGACAGCTCCTTGCCCTGGAGAATGTCGGCGCGTGCCACGGACGGTCCGTCGGGCACGGTCTCTTCCAGGTAGAACGCCGCCTGCTGGTGCGGATTCTCGCCGTAGCGCAGCACCTTGGCCTCGTGCAGCTGCACGGTGAGCGTCTCGGGGAAGGGCGCGACCACCGGCGTCACACCGCTGCTCGGCACGAAGTCCGCCGGCAGCGCGGAGAGGTAGTTGGCGATGGCACCGTCGTACGCCGCCGTGTACGCGAACGCCTTCTTCGCGAGCTGGAAGCGCGTGCCCTCGGAGATCGAGCCGCCGTTGGCGTCGAGCTCGGCCAGCACCGTTGCGTAGTCAGACGGATCGGTCACGACGGCGACCCGCTCGTGGTTCTTGGCAGCCGAGCGGATCATCGACGGACCGCCGATGTCGATGTTCTCGATTGCCTCCTCGAGGCCGACACCCGCGCGCGCGATGGTCTCGCGGAACGGGTACAGGTTGACGATGACGAGATCGATCGGCGAAATGTCGTGCTCCGCCATCTCCCGACGGTGCTCGTCGGTCGCACGGCCGAGCAGACCACCGTGGATCTTCGGGTGAAGCGTCTTCACGCGACCGTCGAGGATCTCGGGTGCACCGGTGTAGTCGGCCACCTCGGTGACTCGCAGTCCGGCTTCGCGCAGCATGCGCGCCGTCCCACCGGTGGACAGGACGGTGATGCCGTGTCGCGCCAGACCTCGCGCGAGCTCCTCGACACCCCGTTTGTCCGAAACACTGACCAGCGCCCGCTCGATCCGACTCATGTTGCTCCTCGACGATTAGGCGCGGCATCGTCTCAGGCGACAGCGGGCGTTACAAGCCCCGAGCGCGCGAACGCTCGGGGCGGGGGCTCTGGTACCAGGGGCTGCGCGCGTGAACGTCGACGGGCTTTGCCCGCCGATGTGCTTCGCGGGAGGTCAAGGAACCCTCCCAGGGTTCCTTGCTTAATCAAAAACGACCGGGATGCCGTAGTTCGCATCGCCGGGGATGGGCTCCTCCCCCGGGCCGACCATCTTCAGCTTGATGAGGCCACGAACCTCGACCTGGCGGATGCGCTCGCGAGTGAGGTTGAGGATCTCGCCGACCTCTTCGAGGGTGATACCGCCCTTGTCAGCGACATCGAGCGAGCACGTGTCGGCCATCTCCGAGACCTCGAGGTCCGGAAAGTTCAGCTTGATGCTGCCCGTCTCGGGGTTCACGTCCAGGTAGAGGTGGTGCTTGCACGAGACGTACGGGCACGGACGCATGCCCTCGTTGCACTCTCCGCGCGACTTCGGACGATCGAGATCTTCGATGACGGGGAAGAGCTCGCGCATCTTGAGCTCGTCCTTGGTGAGGCGACGCGGCGCGATCGTCTTCGAGCGCATCCGCGTGCGGCGCTTCTGGCGCAGCTTGGGCGTGCCTTCCGTGATGTCCATGACCTCGAGCGACTCGCCCTCGGCAACCTCGACGTCCAACCCGTCCGCGTGCTGATTGTCATTCATGCTCAACCCCTCCTAGAGAAGATCACCGGCGCCCCCCGAGGCACCGGCTGAAAAGACGCGCGCCCTCGCGGCGCGCTCGAGCGGCGATGTGACCTGCCGCTCCAATTGCTCGATACGACCCAAAAGGTCCGTTGCGACCTTCCGGGCATCGCCCATCTCACGAGAGAGCTTCTGGCGGCGCGCGCCTTCGAACGCGTCGGTCGCGAGCTCGCGCTCGAACCCACCGAAGATCGCTTCCAGCCCACGCTCGACGACCTCGATCTCGTCCCGGAACCGCAGGAACGATCGCTGTATCTCCTCGATCGTGAAGCTCTCTCCCATCATTCGTTTCACTTCGTTGATCCGCCGCACCGTGGACGACGGGTACATCCCGAGCGAGCCCTGATGCTTGCCCTTCCTGCCCACCCGCCGACTGCGCGGGAGGAGGCCGAGCTGGACGTACTTACGAAACGTCGCCTCCGATAACTTCAAGTTACTGCTGCGAAAAAGCTCCACGATCTGAGCCGACGTCAGTCCCTCTTCATTGCTCCGCTCGATGTCGGCCAGGAACTCGTCGCTCAGGAGACCATCGCTCTTCTTGTTGTGTTGCGATGCACTCTTCAAGACGGCGTCGAATGTATTCTACTGAGTGGAATGCTCACAAGCGAAATGGTGAGCGTGCACCCATGTTTTTCACTGAACAGCTTTGCAGGAGGCGCGCTCCACACATGTGTGTCCCGACATGTCGTTTCGAGAGGCGCTCACCGACGGGAAATGCGCGTGTTTCTGCATCGATCGTGGTCGCGCTCACTTATGGAAGTGCGACCACGGCTCACGAAAAACCGGCACGCCGTTTTGCGAGCTCGTCTGGCGCGCAAAATGGCCGGCGACGGAGCGCCCCAGGACCTGCCACCGACGGGCGTGATAGTCTCAAGACAGATGCGCTCCTCGAGGTGGTCTTCCTCCGTCGGCTTTCTCGGGTTGTCGCTGGTGCTGTCTCTGGCAAGTGCTGCCGTCGCTGCGCCGTCCGCGAAGCTGTTTCGCTCACCCGACTACCGGGTCGTCGCAGTCGATCCGCCGACCGGCTGGGAGCTCGCCGCGTCGCCGCCCTCGTCGAGGCTGCTCGCGAGCTGGGCCCATCGCGATGGTGCGAAGCTCACGCTGGCTGCCCAGCGGAGCGCGCTCACCGATGCGGACAAGCTGTTCGAGCAGAGCAAGGACGCGCTCAAGACGCAGGGCTGGTCGATCGGCGCCGTCGACAAGCAGTCGGGCCGCATCGCGGTTCAGGCGACGCTCGATCACGGGCGGCGCATCGCGCGCCAGCTCTACTGCGTCGAGGAGGGCTTCGCGTACGTGCTCACGATGGTCGCGCCCGCCGGACAGGGCGCCCTGCGCGCGCGGGACTTCGATGACACCGTCGCCACGATGCGGCTCGGTGCTCCGACCAAGTAGCGCCGTGGTAGCGTCGGTGACATGCCGGCCTTCTCTTCCATCGACGACGTGCATGCGCGGCTGAGCGGGCTCGGTTACATCGCCGACAAGCGCATCGCCACGACCCTGTTCCTCGCCGATCACATGGAGCGCCCGATCCTCGTCGAGGGACCGGCCGGCGTCGGCAAGACGGAGCTCGCCAAGGCGCTGGCCACGACCACGAACGCGCCGCTCTTCCGCCTGCAGTGCTACGAGGGCCTCGACGAGGGCAAGGCGCTCTACGAGTGGGCGTACCCGAAGCAGCTGCTCTACACGCAGATCCTCCGCGACAAGGTCGGCGAGGTGCTCTCGGGGACGGACACGCTCGCCGCCGCCGTCGACCGGCTCGCGTCGCAGGAGGACGCATTCTTCTCGGAGCGCTTCCTGCTCGCGCGCCCGCTGCTCGCCGCGATCCGCTCACCACAGCGCGCGGTGCTGCTCATCGACGAGGTCGATCGCGCGGACCCCGAGTTCGAGGCGTTCCTCCTCGAGGTGCTGTCCGACTTTCAGGTGTCCGTGCCGGAGCTCGGCACGCTCAAGGCCGCGCACATCCCCTTCGTGATCCTCACGTCGAACAACGCGCGCGAGATGACCGACGCGCTCAAGCGCCGCTGCCTTCACCTGTTCGTCGACTATCCATCGAAGGAGCGCGAGCTCGAGATCGTGCGCTCGCGCGTGCCCGAGGCCTCCGCAGCGCTCGCGGAGCAGCTCGTGGGAGTCGTCGCCAGGGTGCGCGCGCTCGACCTCAAGAAGAGCCCCTCCGTCTCCGAGACGCTCGACTGGGCTCGGGCGCTCGTGCTGCTCGGGCGCGATACGCTCGACGCGGCCACCGTCACCGACACGCTCAGCCTCATCCTCAAGTACGAAGGCGACATCCAGCGCGCGACCGAACAGCTCGCATCGCTCGTCGGCTGACAGGGAGACATGCGAGCTACTTGATCGCCGCCCGCCTCTGCTTCGCGACGTCGGCCCATGCGGACGCACCATCGAGCGCGAGATAGCGATCCCAGGCCGTCTTGGCCTCCGCGCCGCGTCCGAGCCTCTCGGAGACGAGGGCCAGATCGAACCACGCTACCTTGCCCTTGTCGTCGAGCGCGATGGCGCGACGCAGATCGGCCTGCGCGTCGAGCGGCTTGCCTTCGGCCTCGACGACCGACGCGTGGTTGATCCACGACTCGGGTGAACGTGGCGCCCGGGCAATGGCACGATCGAGCGCGAGCCTCGCGCCGGCCTTGTCGCCGAGATCGAAGAGCGCTGCACCGAGGTTGACGAACGCGGGCGCGTAGCTGGGATCGATGGCGAGCGCGCTGCGATACTCGGCGACCGCGGCCGCCAGGAGGCTGCGATCGAGCCTGGGCGTCGCTGCGCCCGTCGAGTGCAGCTCGACCTTGCGCGCGCCCGAAACCACATCCACGTCGGTCACGCGGCGCAGCTCGGCGGTCGGCGCCAAGCCGGAAGAAGCCTTGCGCTGGAGCGCGACGCCGAGGTTGGAGCGTGCCGACAGCGAGTCGGGGAACACGCCGAGGAACACCTCGAAGCGGACGATGGCGGCGTCGAGCTCGTTGTCGTCGAGCGACTTGAGCGCGAGGTCGAAGCCGTGGACCTTGCCGCGCAGCTCGACGAGGTAATCGCGCAGGCCCTCGAGCCGCTCGGCGTGCGTCGGGTGCGTGAGGCCATGCGGGATCTCGCCCATCCTCCGCAGCATCGCCTCATGGAGCCTCAGCGACTCGGCGGGCTGGAAGCCGGCGCGGTACGCGTACAGCGCGCCGAACTGATCGGCCTCGAACTCGTGCGCGCGCGAGATGGTGTTCATGAGCTGCGCGAGCTCGATGGGCCCGGCGTCGAACGCGTTGCCCGTCGTGAGCGAGCTCGACATGCGCATCATGCCGACGCCGTGCCGCAGCGCCGCGTGCGCGCACTCGTGCCCGAGGATCGACGCCCACGCATCGTCGCTATCACCGAGGTCCTTCTTCACGAGATCGGCGATGCCCCGGAACACCAGGATCGTCCCGCCCGGCAGCGTGAGCGCGTTCGGGATCGGCGACTCGACGATCTGCACACGGTATCGGATCTCGCGCTCGGGCCTGTCCGCGACCGCAGCCAGGCGATGCAGGATGCGGTCGAGCCGCACGCGCAGCGCCTCGTCGGACGACGAGCCGAAGCGCGCGGTGACCTTTTCGGCGATGGCCTGTCCGATCGCGACCTCCTGCGCCGCGTCGATGACCTGCCCCTCCGCGAGCGCGTGGATCTGTCCGGTGAGCAGCTGCAGCTTCGTCGAGGCCTGGTGACCCATGGCCGTCTCGGGACCTGCAGCGATGGCGCGTGCGAAGGTCGCGCGCGCCGTCTTCGTGTCGCCTCGCTCGCGCGCCACGAGACCCGCGTAGTAGAGCGCGGGTTGACAGCGCTCGTCCTGCGCGAGCGCGAGCTCGAACGCCGCCTTCGCCTCGTCGAGGTTGCCGTCCTCGAACTCCGCGATGCCGAGCGCGATCTGCGCTTCCTTGATGCCCGGCGCCCTCCGCAGCGCGACGAGCGCGTCCTTGCGCCGCCCGAGGCCCTGGCGCGCGAGGCCCGCGAGGTACCACGCGTCCTCGAGCACGGGTGTGCGCGTGAGCAAGGGCTCGAGCACGACGAGCGCGCCCTCGAGGTCGCCCTCCGCGAGCTTCGTGCGCACGGACAGCATCGCGGGCGCGTCTGCGCCGAAGCGCAGGTTGGCGAGCAGCGACGTGGCGTGATCGCGGCTCTCGGTGGGCTCGAAGGCATCGCGCGCGATCGAGCGCGCGAGCGCAATGGCGACGCGACGGTACTCTTCGTCGCTCGCACCGAGCTTCGCGAGGACACCGAGCCGCGCGAGCCGAGCCGCGCGACGCGTCGGACCCTTCTCCGCCTCCGTATCGAGCGCGATCGCCTTCGCGGAGTCGCCGCGCCGCGCTGCGAGCTCCGCCGCGACGAGCAGCAGCTCCGGATCGCGTGCGAGCGTGAGGCCGTCGGCCACCACCTTGTCTGCGCGAGCGACCGCAGCAGCGTCCGGCGTCCTCGCGACCAGGCACTGCGCCAGCCGCGCGCGCAGCTTCGCCTCCGTCGTGCCACCGCCACCGAGCGCCTTCTCGTAGTGCGGGATGGCCTCGGCGCATCGATCGGCCATGGCCCACGCATCAGCCCGCGCCGCCTCCTCCGCCCGAACGTCGGCAGCGGGCCGGGGCGCTCCGTCCGCCACACCGACGAGCGCGATCAGCGAGGCGAGCACGGCGCGCATGGCTAGATCCTACGCGGCCAGCGCGCGACCC
>JBDTCO010000225.1:0-2777 GCA_039923495.1 Polyangia bacterium | reverse complement strand
CACGACGGTAATCGGTGGGATCGAGGCGCAGCAGCGGCTGCCCCTTCTTCACGCGCTCGCCCTCGTCGACGAAGACCTTCTCCACCTGGCCCGCGACCTTCGACTTCACCTCGACCTTCTCGCGCGGTTGCACCTTGCCGGTCTCGACGACCTCGATCGCGAGATCGCGACGCTTGAGCGTGATGATGAGCGAGTCGTCGATCTTCTCCGCCTGCGGACCCTTCTTGCGGGTGAACCAGTACGCACCACCGCCCACGAGCAGCACGACGAGCAGCCACGGCCAGACGGTGCGCTTCTTCTTCGGGGTCGTCATGGGTTCCTGTTCACCGTCGCTCAGCGTCGTCCCGGGACTTCGCCCATCGAGGCGCGCAACTCGATCCACGCGAGCTCGAGCTGCGACTCGACGTCGACGAGCGACGCCTCGGCGGCCGCGAGCTCGACCTGCGCGTCGAGCAGCTCGATGATGAGCGCGTCGCCGCTCTTGTAGCGTGCCTCGAGGATCTTGATGTTGTCGCGCGCGAGCTCGAGCGAGTCGTGCAGCGGTACGCGCTTGCCGAACAGGCGCGTCACCTTCGCGTGCGCGGCAACGACGTCGGTATCGACCACCCGCTCCACGCGACGCTGATCGGCGGCGAGGCGGGCCGCCTCGTACTGCGCGTCCCGCTGGGTCGTGTACGTGGTGAGCATGTCGAAGAAGTTGTAGTTGAGGCTGCCGCCAATGGTGAGCGAGCCCGACAGCCCCGCGAACGGGTTGGCCTGCGACGACACGTCGCGCGCGCCGGTGCCGATCGAGAACTGGTTGTTGCCGAACTGGAAGAGGCCGACGCCGGCGAGCTGCGGATACAGGTTGGCGCGCGTCACGCGGATCGACTGGCGCGCCGCATCGAGCCGCAGCTGCGCGACCAGGATCTCCGGACGATCGTGGCGCGCCGTCTGGACGAGCTCCTCGGCCGTGGCCGGGATCGTCGGCGGAAACGTGTAGCCACCCTCGAGCTGGAAGCCGCCGGTGAGCCCGAGCGCGACGCCGAGCTGCGACTCGGTCTCCTTGATCTGGCCCTCGTACTCGAGCACCTGCGCGGCCTGTTGCAGCCGTCGCACCGTCGCGCGATTCCGGTCGATGGGCGGTGCGAGGCCGGCCTTCACGCGACCGCTCGCGACCGCCTCCGAGTCGGAGAGGCGAAGGAGCTGCGCGCGCTGCACGTCCAGCAGGAGCTCGAGCCGGCGGACCGTCCAGAAGCTGCGCGCGGCCGCGAGGGCGGTGTCGCGGCGCTGCCTGCGGATCGTGACGAGCGCCGCCTCCTCGAGCTTCTGCGCTCGCTTCACGGTCGCCTCGACGCGGAAGCCGGAGAAGAGGGGCACGTTGAGCTGGGCCGTGAGGTTGAAGAGGCCCTGGCCACCCGATGGCGACTGATCGGCGGACGCCGTGAACATGCCGCCGCTCGACGCACAGGTCTTCGGCCCCGCGGAGAACGCGAAGCCGCCGACGCTGCACGCGCCGAGGGTCGACCCGCCGATGTTGACCTTGTTCCACAGCTCCTGGAGCTGACCGTCGACGCGCAGCGTGATGCGATCGAGCTGCGTGCGCAGCGTCGCCCACTTCGTGCGGTCGCGATCGATGTAGGCCGCGTCCATCGCAGGATCGGTGCGCAGCGCGAGCTCGACCGCGTCCGCGAGCGTGACCGGGCGCAGGTCCGCGGCCAGCGCGGGCGCGGACAAAAAGAGGACGAGCAGCGCAGCCTTCACGGCGCATCCTCGACGACGGCCTTCGCGTTGCGCTCGTCGGAGACGATGAGGCCGTCCTTGAAGTGCACGACGCGCTCCGCGTACTTCGCGATGCCGGGATCGTGCGTGACGATGACCACCGTCATGCCCTGCTCGTGCAGCTCGACGAAGAGCTCCATGACCTGCTTCGTCGTGTCGGAGTCGAGCGCGCCCGTCGGCTCGTCGGCGAGCAGCAAGACCGGCTCGTTCACGAGCGCACGCGCGATGGAGACGCGCTGCTGCTGACCACCCGAGAGCTGGTTCGGCAGGTGATCGAGGCGATCGCCGAGCCCGACGCGCGTCAGCGCCTTCGTCGCACGTGCGTTCCTCTCCGACGGCCGCACGCTCGCGTACACCATCGGCAGCTCGACGTTCTCGAGCGCGCTGTCGCGCGGCAGGAGGTTGAACGACTGGAACACGAACCCGATCTTGCGATTGCGCAGCGACGAAAGCTGATTCTCGTCGAGCGTGTCGACCTGCTCACCATCGAGCACGTAGCTGCCGCTGGACGGCCGATCGAGCGTGCCGATCACGTTGAGCATCGTCGACTTGCCCGAACCCGACGCGCCCATGATCGCGACCATCTCGCCGGGATCGACGCGGAGCGAGACCCCCTTGAGCGCACGCACCTCGACCTCCCCCATCTGATAGACCTTGGTGATGTCCGTGAGAAGCAATATGGCGTGCGGCGGCATCGCTGGGTCCCGGGGCTTCGTCACGAACAGTCGGGTGGGAGGTTCGATTCCCACACCGCGCTGGCGTAGCACGTTCCCGGGTGGTCAGCGACCGAGCAGCACGTAGGCCTCGCCCTCGACGGAGCCCTGCGCGACGGCCTGCGCCGTCGTCACGCCGTCGTCTCCGAAGTACACGTCGATGCGACCGGGACCCTTGATCGCGGCGCCGGTGTCCATCGCGACGGCGACCCGGCCTGCTGTGCCGTCGCCATCGGCGAAGCCACGCCTCGGGCGCAGGAACAGGAGCGTACCGAGGGGATAGACGCTCGGATCGACGGCGAG